>CAZYBX010000132.1:0-4722 GCA_964645565.1 uncultured Planctomycetia bacterium
TCATATTCATCGACGAGGAGCTGAAGGCGCTTTATTATCAGAACATCCAGATAATCGGGATATTGAGGGATATCAAGCAGCTTCTCGGTAAGACATTGGACGAGCTCGAAGCGAGCGCGCAGAGGATCGAAGAGCTGGAAAAGAAAGACAGGTAATGGCGTACAAAAAAGAGATATTATTGGGAGAGACGCTGATCCAGAAAGGCTTCATCACGCGGGAGCAGTTGGACGCGGCGCTTAAGGAACAGAAGAAATCAGGCGGTTTCCTGGGCAATGTATTGGTGGGCCTTAGATACATATCCCAGGATGATCTGCTGAGGACGCTTGCCGAGCAGCTGGGCGTGGAATACGTAAAGCTCAGGGACAAGGATATCAGTCCGGCTATAGTAGAAAAGGTCCCCGCTAAATTCGCCAGTCATTACAAATTCATCCCGATCGACCTCAAAGACGGCATACTCACCATAGCGGTCGCCAATCCGCTGGATATCCACACGATGGACGACATAAAGCTCATACTCGGCTACAACACGAAGCCGGTCCTTGCGGGCGAGGACGATATCGTGGAGGCTATCCGGAAATACTACGGGGTGGGCGCCGAGACGCTGGAGCGGATGATGGCCGGCGAGGAGGCAAAGGAGGAAAAGTCCGAGCTTGAGATGGCGAAGACAGAGGGTACGGAGGACATGGCTCAGGACGCCTCTATTATAAAGTTTGTCAACCAGGTCTTTCTTCAGGCGTACAGGGACAGGGCCACCGATATACATATAGAGCCGTACGAAGACGAGATGAAGGTGCGGTACAGGATCGACGGAGTCTTGTATGACACTACGATACCGCCCAGCATAAAGCATTTCCAGTCGGCGATCATCTCCCGGATAAAGATCATGTCGAACCTGAATATCGCCGAGAGGCGCCTGCCGCAGGACGGGAGGATAAGGATGAAGGTGGCCGGCGAAGACCTGGATCTGAGAGTGTCCATCCTGCCGACGCCGTTCGGCGAAAGCGTCGATATAAGGATACTCAGCACGGGCCTCAAATACAGCCTCGAAAGCCTCGGCCTGCTTAAGCAGGACCTGGACCTCATGGAGGAGATAATAAAAAAGCCTCACGGCATTATTTTTGTGACAGGCCCGACGGGAAGCGGGAAGACCACCACGCTTTACGCGTGCCTGAACAGGATCAATACCAGGCAGAAGAAGATAATCACGATAGAAGACCCGATAGAATACCAGATCAAGGGCGTTACCCAGATCCAGGTCCAGCCGCGTATCGGGCTGACGTTCGCTCAGGGCCTTAGGAGTATGTTGAGGCACGATCCTGACATCATGATGGTCGGTGAGGTCAGAGATTTCGAGACCGCCGAGATAACCATACGCGTAGCCCTGACAGGCCATCTTGTCTTTTCCACGCTTCACACCAATGACGCCGCGGGCGGTGTCTCGCGGCTTTTGGATATGGGAATAGAGCCTTATCTGGCGGCGTCCAGCGTGGAGTGTTTTATCGCTCAAAGGCTCGTCCGCGTCATATGCCCGAGGTGCAAAAAAGTCGTGAAGCCCTCGGTTGAAGTGCTGAAGGAACTGGGCGTGGATCACGTGAAGGATATCTCGCAGGTGAAATTTTACGAAGGCCAGGGCTGTGATGATTGCAAGCAGACCGGTTACATGGGAAGGACCGCGATATACGAGATACTGGTCGTGGATACCGATATAAGGGATCTTGTCCTGGCGAGGCAGTCGGCGGACAGGATAAAGGAAAAAGCGGTCGGAAAGGGTATGCGTACGCTAAGGCAGGACGGCTGGGAGAAGATAAGGAAGGGCATAACGACGCCGTCCGAAGTGCTGAGGGTGACCGAGGCGGAAGTGATCGAATAATGGCAAAATTCTCGTATAGGGCCAAGAGAGGTCCAAGGGAGGAGGTAAGCGGCTATGTAGAGGCGGAAAACAAGAACGCCGCCCTCCATAGATTGACGTCGATGGGGCTTTTCCCCATATCCATAGCCGAGGAGAAGGCGGAACAGGCTGCTTTGCAAAAGAACCCTCTGGCGCGCTTCACATTCAGAAGGGTGCCTGTCCGCGACCTCAGCATATTCACAAGACAGCTATCCGACCTGCTGGAAGCGGGCCTGCCCCTTATAAGGGCGCTTACAGTCCTCAATAAGCAGACGGAGAGCAGATACCTCCGCGCGATAATCGGCGACCTGAAGGATACCGTCCAGGACGGAAACCCTCTCTCCGAAGCGCTTCAGAAGCACCCCAGGATATTCTCATCTTTATATACGAGCATGGTAAAGTCCGGCGAGACGGGCGGCAGCCTTGAAAACGTCCTTTTGCGTCTCGCGGAATTCCAGGAGACTCAGGACGAGCTCAATAATACGGTGCGCCGGGCGATGGCTTATCCGGCGCTGATGGCCGTCGTGGGAATAGCGACGATATTCGTCCTTATAACCTTTGTCATACCGAAGATAGTATCGATGTTCCAGGACCTTAACCAGATGCTTCCCGTGCCGACCGTGATACTGCTGAACATAAGTCATTTTGTGAGGAATTACTGGTGGGTGATCGCGGGCACGGGTCTTCTTATCTATTTCGCTTTCGCGAGAATAACGAAGACGCACGAAGGCAGGCTGTTGATCGACAGGGCGAAGTTGTCCGTGCCTTTGATGGGGCAGCTGATCCTGAAGGCCGAGATCGCGCGTTTTACCAGGACGCTGTCCACTCTTCTCAATAACGGCGTTCCCATACTGGAAGCGCTGACCGTTGTCATCAATATCATGGAGAACGAGATGTTGAAAGACGACTCCAGAGTCGCGCATAAAGAAGTGATGGGAGGCTCAAGCCTCGCCTCGGGTCTGGGAAAAGGCAGGTATTTCCCCGTTTTTGTGAATAATATGATAGCGATAGGCGAGGAAAGCGGCGGGCTTGAAAAGGCGCTGGTGAAGGTGGCGATCGCCTACGAGAGAGAAGTGAACAGGACCGTCGCGCTTTTGACGTCGCTCCTCGAGCCTATGATGATATTGACGATGGGGCTCATAATCGGTTTTATAGTGGTGGCGATGCTTCTGCCGATCTTCGAGCTAAGCTTCATCACCCGCTAAAGGAGGAAGAATGCGAAACGATGAAGGGTTTACGTTAATAGAACTCATGCTTGTAGTCATAATATTGGGTGTCCTTGTGGCGATGGTCGTCCCGCGGCTTGTAGGGAGGGGCGAACAGGCGCGCGTGCAGGCCGCGAAGGCGGATATCCAGTCGAACATAGCTCTCGCGCTTGATCTGTTCGAGCTTGACAACGGAAAATATCCGGAAAAACTGGAAGACCTTTTAAAAGACCCCGGAGAGAGCAGGGCTTCGAACTGGAACGGCCCGTATTTAAAGCGCAAGCCTTTGGATCCGTGGGGCAGGGAATACAACTTTAAGTGTCCGGGCAGCCATAGCGGCGATTACGACCTGTATTCATTGGGCCCCGACGGCGTGGAAGGCGGAGAAGATGATATCGCGAACTGGGAGGAAGAATCGGAATAGGCCGGCGCCGCGGGCCTTCACGCTCATCGAATTGATAATCGTCGCCGCGATAATCGGGGCGCTGATAGCCGTTTCGACCCCGCTCTTCCGCGATACGTTCAGGGACCTTGAGCTGAAAGACGCGGCCTACAATGTGAGCAAGATCATAAGGTACGGACAGGAAAGGGCGATCATCGAAGAGACAAGCTACAGGCTTTTGTTTGATTTTGATAAAAGCTCTTACGGGCTGCGGATCGCGGTGGATAAGGAGGAAGTGAGGGAGCCCGCCGACGACGAGGAAGGCGCCGCCGAAAAGGTGATGACCAGGACGTGGGAGGCGGCAAAGGGGAGGTTCGGCGAGACTCGCTATCTGCCGGAGAACGTAAAGTTCAAAGGCGAGGAAGACACGATCACGTTTTTACCGAACGGCCGCTGCGATAAAGTCACGATCTATGTCTATGATAAAAAAAACCGTGCCATGGAGATAAGCACTAACGGCAGGGCGGGCCATGTGGATGTTTCCGAAACCAAAGAATAGCGAAGGCGGCTTCATGCTGCTGGAAGTGATCCTCAGCGTGTTTATCGTGACGGTAGGCGTGGTCTTTGTGATAGGCTCGTTTATCACCTGCGTCAAAGGTTTCAGGGCATCGAGGTCGTATCTGGAGGCGCTTTATTTGCTGGAAGAGAGGATGTGGGAATACGAGGAGTCCGGCGTCATCGAAGAGGGCAAGGATTCCGGGACATTCGAAGGCCATAAAAACGCGGAATGGGAATTAGAGGCCGAGGGGATGGAAGATTCCACTCTGAACGAAGTGACGCTTGAAGTGATATTGAAAGATAACGACAAAGAAAGGGCTTTTAAGGTAAGCACTTATCTCACAAATGAAGACTCGCTCGGCCTGTGATCGAAAGGCTTTCACTCTCATCGAACTCCTGATCGCCGTAAGTATATTTGCGGTGGTCTCCGTGGCGCTTCACTCCGCCTTTTTCGCAGGTGTTTCGATATGGCGAAGGTCGGGCGAGGGCGGTGATATGAATCAGGAGATAAAATACGCCCTGGATGACCTGGCGAAGGACCTTAAGAACGCCGTATACATGACTGAAGACGAAGAATCCGCATACGCGTTTTCCGGCAGTTCGGAGGAGGTGTCCTTTATCTCGCTCGAAGGCGCTTTTTCCGAGGAAGCGGGATCGACGCTGAGGGAGATGGCGCGTGTAAAATATGT
>CAZYBX010000133.1:0-4638 GCA_964645565.1 uncultured Planctomycetia bacterium
GCGCCCATCGACAAGAGTGCGCTCCTTATTCGTCGCGCGTCGATTGCTCGACGCTACCGCGTCGGCTCGTACTTTCGCTTCGCGAAAGTACCGGAACTATGTATGAGTGCGGCCGGACAATCCACCGTCCTTTTACCCCGCCAAGTCGGGGTCCCGCCTCCTGCGCATACAGCGCGGCGGGAGAAACCTCTTTTTGACTCGTTCGAGGCTAAATTTTGTAGTCGCTCGCGGAATATCAATATCGCTCATAATATGCCGCTATTTTACCTTAATAGTCTCGCCCAGGAGTCCGAACTCCGGGCCTCCGATATGCAGCAGGAAGTCCGACTTTTCCGCCAGAAACCTTCCGCCTTTCATCAGATCGTCTCTTATGTAAGCGCGGAGGACCCGGCCTACAAAAAGCACGTGGTCGCCCGTAGTATAATGATCCTCCAGCCTGCACTCAAAACGGCCGAAGCATTCTCTGACGCCGGGTGACTTCACCTTTAACGATTTCTCGGCCTTGAGGCCGGACGCGTCGAATTCGCTTTTTTCCGGCGGCAAAGACCCGGCGCAAGCCCATAATTGCCCGATTATCCCGCGCGAAGGCAGGTTCACCACAAAATCCTTCGTCTCCAGGATATTTCTCGCGGTATCATGCTCCGGGTCGGACGCGAATGCTATCAGCGGCGGATCCGCCGAAACCGGCGAGACAAAGCTGAACGGCGCCGCATTCGCAATGCCTTTAGCGCTTATGGTGGATACCAAGACAGCCGGTCTGGGCGCCAATATCCTGTACCATTTCTCTAAACTTAATTCCATCGCTTCCCCCCTGGTTAATTTAAAAAAAAGGGGACAGGCTACTTTTTCATGCCTTGTCGGGGACAGACACCATTTATTGCCACATTCCTACTTTTTCAATAAATGGTGTCTGTCCCTTTATTGAAAAAGTAGCCTGTCCCCTTTTTTTATTCGAAGAAACTACGCACTTCGGCCATATCAAAGGTATGCCTGCATTTGGGCAGGGCTTTTATGAACGACCTGCCATAGTATCTCGTCCTGATCCTAGGATCGAGTATTGCCACCACGCCTCTGTCGGATTTGGCCCTTATCAGCCTTCCGAAGCCCTGCTTAAACATCATAGTCGCCTGCGGGACCTGATATTTCGTAAACGGGTTCTCCCCTCTCGATTCCAGCAATTCCATCCTCGCTTCCGTTACCGGATCATCGGGGACCGAGAATGGCAGCCTTGTTATTATGACGCATTCCAGAGACCTGCCCGGCACATCGACTCCCTGCCAGAAAGTGGATGTCCCGAGGAGAACGGAATTTGCGCTGTTCCTAAACTCATCGAGCAGCGCGTAGCGGGGTCTTGACCCCTGCCGTAACAGGTTTACATGCCCGTGACTGCGCGCCAGATCGCCGTATATATTGTTCAACATCTCATAGCTTGTAAACAATATGAATATACGCCCTCCCATGATATCTATGATGCCCTTGATCTCTTCGGAGACCTGTTTTTGGAATATGGCGAACGTCTCGTTCGGGTCCGAGATCTCCCTCGGCAGATATAATAATACATTTTCCTCGTAGTCGAACGGCGAATCAAGTATCAGTTCGTCAGCACCTTTTATCCCGAGGCGGCCCTTTATGAATTCGAAATTATTATCCGTGGAAAGCGTCGCCGAGGTGAGCACTATGGTGTCCGTCTTACTGAAAAGCCGGTTATTCATCTCATCCGCTATTTCGACAGGTGAGGCGAGAAGCGCATATCTTGTGCCCCTCCTCTTTCTGGATATGTCTATCCAATACACCAGGTCATCATCTGATTGCTTTAAGACAATAGAGACAGCCTTTGAAACGGCAAGGCACCTCTTAGAATACACTTTGAAGAGGATCCTATCCTCATCCTCTTTTACATGATCGAGCAGTTTCGAGAGGGAGCCGGCCAGGGACTTCAACGGCTCTTCGAGGCGGTTATATACGATATTTTTAGTCTTTATCCTTTTAGATGCGGCCTTATGGCCGAATATGGCTCCTATATCCTCGAAGAACCTCTCGGCTGCCGTCCTCGAATCCCCAAGGCAAGCCTCGACCTGATCCGTCAAGCGGCTGTCCGGTTTTTTCAGCTTGGCCAATATGCCTTTTTTTGTCCTCGGATTATATATGGAGTTCAATAGGTACTTTATCTGGGTATTGCTGACTTCGAAGCCGAGGTATCCGGTGGCGACATCCTCCAGGGTTTGCGCTTCATCGAACACGACGGCGTCGAAATCCGGCAGGACCTTGCCCCCCGAAGCCAGATTGGTAAAAAAAAGCGAATGGTTCGTTATCAAAATATGAGACCTCTTCTGCTCCTCCTTGGCCTTTTTATAAAAACATCCCTTTTTATAAGAACACTTCCTGCCCAGGCACAGGTCCGGGTCTCTACACACACCGTCCCACAACTCATCAGATGTCATAAAACCCGCGTCCGATCTTATCCCGGTTTGGGTCGCAGCGGCCCATCGGAGCAGCATCCTCAGCTCATCCTTCTGCGGACCCGAATCGAAAAGGTCATTAGTGAGTTCGTTATTAAGCCGCCTGGGGCATAGATAATTCTCGGAACCAAGGCAAAGCGCGTAGCTAAACTTCAATCCCAGCGAGTCAACGAGAAGCGGTATATCTTTCAGGAACAACTGGTTCTGCAGTGTCTTCGTATAGGTGGATACCACCACTTTCGCGTCATTCTCCACGGCATAAAATATAAAAGGGACCAGATACGACAGGCTCTTTCCGATACCTGTCCCCGCTTCCACTATGAGATGCCCGCCCGAAGAGATGGCCCGGCAGATCCCTCCGGCCATTTCGAGCTGCTGAGGCCTGAATTCATAGTTCGGAAGCCTCTGGGAGATGACTCCGCCCTCGCCTAACGCGTCAAGGGACCTTTCTTTTATGCTTATAATAGTATCTTCGGTCATCGCCTACCTTTTAAAGTCTCAATCTGACACCGTCTATCACTATTACAGGATCGAAGAACACGAAATCCAGATGAGACGGACAGGAGACCCTGCCGCCGAACGACTCATTGTTGCCTAAAGCGATATGAGCCGTCCCGATCGCCTTCTCGTCCTCAAGGACGTTTCCCGTGACCTTAGCTTTTGGATTGAGCCCTATGCCCAATTCAGCTACGCTCAGGGCGCACCTGCCGAGCGATCTTACCAGGGGCGCCATCTGAGCTACGGGTATATTTTGCGCATACCCTTTCTTGATAATTATTTCTAACGGTCTGCCCAACCTGCCCGTCAAAGGCATGCTCCCGTCTACAACCAGCCGCCCGTCCGCCGTGCCTTCGCAGGGCCCGACGCACGCCTCGCCCGCCGGCAGGTTCCCGAAGGAGCCGCTTGTCCGGTACGATCCGTCGTCCGCGAAGCCACTGCGGCCCCTGATGGACATCGTAAGAGAAGTCCCCCTCTCGGTGTATATCTCCACCCTCTTACCCTCCGTCAAAATACTTGAGATCCGCGCGGCCCTCCTGCGAAGCGCGCCGTAATCCACTGGTATCGCCCTCTTCAGCATCGCCTCGGTAACTCCGGGCAGGCTCGCGATCCTCGTCCCGCATCTCTTCGTCGCCTCTTTGCGCGCCTTCGTATGCGAAAGAGACTTTGAAGTCAGCAAAAGCGCCAGGTCCGCTTTTTTCAGCGCGCCTGCGACGGGAGCGGGCGGCTCCTCGCCGTGCGTCTTTCGCTCCGGCATCTCCATAAGAACCGGTTCGGCCCCTAAAGTCTGAGCTTTCCCGTAAAACTTCCGGGCCAGCTCCCGCGTTTTGCCGTCGCATACGATAAGCAGGCTCTCGCCTTTCCTGTATCCGAGGCATCTCCTTATTATAATCTCAACCGCTCTCATTTGCCGCCCTTTTAGGGGGCCGCGCCACGGATGGGCGCGGCACTTCTTCGGACATTACGTCCTCAGTCGCGTGCCACTTTGCATCAAAAAAAAAAGGGGACAGGCTACTTTTTTGCCCTATTTGACAAGCTACAAAAAAGTAGCCTGTCCCCTTTTTTTAGCCGCCTTCTTCCAGCGACCGGCATAAAGATAATAGACGCCGGGGCCGAACGCGAAAAGCATCACCGCAAGGCCAAAACCTATGCCGACAAAAGTAGCGAACCCCGCGCAGCAATAATCCCGGGACCTGGCAAGCACGTGAGCGGGCACGGCTATCAGCAGCTCAAGGACGCTGCCCCGGAAGAGGTAACGGCATTGTCTGTCTATTAAATTAGAGGGACTGATGTTTGCGCTCCACCTTCTGAATATACTCCCCCACAGGACCCAGGAAAGAACAAACACGCCGAGGACGGTCCACCACATATCATGCGCCAACGGGTCCTGCGTCACCGTCTCGCATATCGACAGCGCCGCTCCGGCTATCAATAGACCCATCGTCAGGGCTGACGCCGCGATGGGATAAATCATAGCCCTCTTCGAGACCGGCCTCCGCCCGGCTATCCTCACGGGAACGGCCAGGAGCGCGGCCTGGGCCAATATCATGACCGCCAGCCACACCCAATAATGCCACCACTCGAAAAAATCCGTTATCGTAGACCCTAAGTCCTGATTCAACGTCTCCGACGGAGGATAAAAAGCAAGCAGCACGACGGGCAGGGTCAGGGCAAAAATGAT
>CAZYBX010000134.1:0-4576 GCA_964645565.1 uncultured Planctomycetia bacterium
CAAAGTATCAAAGATTGATATACTCACCGTCGATATCCCCTTCAGGAAGAGTTTCAGGCACGCCTCTAAGGTGAGGGCGTCATCGGAAAGTATATTCGTCAGGATACAGCTTGAGAGCGGGGAGACAGGTTTTGGAGAATCGCTTCCGCGCCGTTACGTGACCGGCGAGGACCAGGATTCCGTGATAGATATCCTGAAGCGCGTACTTCCGGAATCCACGCTCGGAAAGGCATTCGGATCTTTTGAAGAGGCCGTTCTATTCTGTGATTCGTATGAGCTCTTATCCGGAGCGGCCAAATGCGCGCACGAACTCGCTCTGCTTGACGCCGCGGGCAGGAGGTTTCAGCGCCCGGTCTCGGATGCCCTGAGCGGGCCGAAAAAGAATAAAATCATATATAGCGCGGCGATAGGAAGCGATTCCATCGCCGAGACCGCGATATCGGCTTTGAAATTCAGGTTATACGGGATGAAAGACGTGAAGCTCAAGGTGGGAGACAGCGCGGACATGGACAGGCTTAGGGCCGCGAGGAGATATTTAGGCAGGGGGGCCGATATAAGACTTGATGCGAACTGCGCCTGGAGCGCCGAAGAAGCCATAGGGAGATTGACCGTGATGCGGGATTATTATTTTAGCGTAATAGAGCAGCCGGTCAAAAAAGACGACATCGACGCGCTCAAAAAGGTCTCGGACGCGATACCGGAGCCCGTTATGGCCGATGAATCTATTTGTGATATAAAAGACGCAAAGAGGTTGGCCCAGGAAAAGGCCTGTGACATGTTCAATATAAGGATATCGAAGTGCGGCGGCATACTGGACTCGAAAAAAATAGCCGGCGTGGCTTGCTCCTCCGGCATATCCTTCCAGCTGGGCTGTCAGGTGGGCGAGTCCGGCGTCCTGTCGGCAGCCGGAAGACATTTTGCGTCGTGCGTTGAAGGTGTGAGGTATCTGGAAGGTTCATACGGAAGGCGTCTTCTCGCCGAAGACGTAGTAAACGAGGAAGTAGGTTTCGGTTACGGAGGGTCTGCCCGGCCGCTCGAGGGGGCTGGGCTGGGCGTGACGGTAAACGAAGGGATATTGAATAAATACGTCACCGACAGGGTGACGATAAAGTGACGGAGGTCTCATGGCTATCGCACCGTTCGTTATAAAAGCCTACGGGTTAAAGGCCCAATCGTTTGAAAGGGCCACGCATAATCCCGGCGAGAGCCAGTCCAGGCTGCTGATGGAGCTTGTAGCCCGGAACAAGAACACAGCGTATGGAAAGAAATACGGTTTCGCCTCTATGCGGTCGGTCGAGGATTACCGCGCGCGCGTCCCGTTGAATAATTACGAGACGTTAAGGCCTTATGTAGAAAGGCATACGCGGGGCGAGCTGAACGTCCTGATAATAGACAAGCCGATATTGTTCGGTGTTACAAGCGGCACCACAGGCAAGCCTAAGCATATACCGGTTACCGATTATTCGAGGCGCAAGAAGAAGGAGGTCATGGATGTCTGGTCTTACTACGTAATGAGGGACCATCCCGGAGTGCTTAACGGCAAGATACTCGCTATAGTCAGCCCCGAGAAAGAGGGTTACACGACGAGCAAAGTGCCTTTCGGCGCCGAATCCGGCCATGCCTACAGGAATATGCCGGAGATAGTGAAAAACCTTTACGTGCTTCCTTATGAGGTCTTTGAGATAAAAGATTATGACGCCAAATATTATTGCATGCTGAGATTGGCGATGGAGAAAAAAGTTACGGCCCTGGCTACTTTAAACCCGAGTACGATACTGCTTTTGTGCCAGAAAATACAAAAGGTGAAGAGCAGGGTGATCGATGACATAAGGCACGGGACTCTCGACGGCGAACTGAGCATCAGGTACGACATAAGGAAAAAGATAGAAAGCCGGTTGAGGCCGAATCCCAAGCGCGCGGACGAGCTTGCCGGCCACGCCGAAAAAAGGAAGGGAGAGCTTATTCCGGCCGATTTCTGGCCCGGCCTGGAGGTGATAGCCTGCTGGAAGGGCGGGACGGTCGGGATCTATATTTCGCACTTCAAAAGATATTTCGGTGACAGGGTGTCCATCAGGGACTTTGGCTATCTCTCAAGCGAGGCAAGGGCGTCTATACCTATATGTGACGAAGGTTGCGGGGGGGTCCTGGCTATACAGGGTAATTTTTACGAATTTGTGCCCAAGGAAGAGATGCATAAACCCGGTATGCGCGTACTTCTTTCCGACGAGCTTGAGGCCGGGCAGGAATATTACGTCATACTTACCACACCCGGCGGCCTTTACAGGTACGATATAGACGACGTGATAAAAGTCGTTGGATTTTTTAACCGGACACCTGTGATAGAATTCAAGCAAAAGGGCTCTCTGGTCTCATCCGTGACAGGCGAGAAGATATACGAGTCCCATATAAACAATGCCGTTCACAGGGCTACCGAGGATGTGGGTATTCACCTGCAGTTTTTTTCGGCGTTTGTGGAATGGGAGGAGCTGCCGAGATACACTTTTTTGGTCGAGACCGTTCATGAGATAACAGGTGACCATAAACAGAGGCTTCTGAAAGGTATCGAGTCGGAACTGCTGAAGATAAATGTGGAGTATGAGACGAAGAGGCGTTCGCAGCGCCTGGGCCATCCGGTGCTTAAGATCGTGCCGCGGGGGGCGTTCGAAGAATACCGCTCGAGAAAAGTGGCGGAGGGTTCCCATGACGGCCAGTTCAAGATGCCTCAGTTGACCAGCGATGCCGATTTTCACAAAAATTTCAGGATCATAGAAGAGGTCAGAATCTGATTTTTTTTATTGCAATGCCGCCTCTATGCCTTTATAATATAAAAAAAATCAAGGAGGTCAGAATAATGGCAAACGTAAGGATCGATGAGAGTCTCTGTACGGGTTGCGGCCTATGCTCGGCAAACTGCCCGGATGTCTTTGAGATGACGGACGACAACAAAGCTAAGGTAATAAGCGGGGATTCCGACAGCTGCGATATAAACCAGGTCGCCAGCGAATGTCCCGTTGAAGCGATAATAGTGGAGTGATTTTTTCACTATACACTTGAAAAGAGCTGATTTGCGTGGTATACTCTCTCTATATAATAGTCTGCTAATTATATTTAAAAGCGTAGGAGGGGTGCAGGCATGTCCAGAAAGATGAGGATATTGACGCTTGCGATAAGCGTTTTGCTGGCCTTTTCAACTGCGGCCTGGGCGATAAAATGTCCTGTATGCAAGGCGAGGAACAAGAATTCCGATACGTACTGCAAGAAGTGCGGCGCTGAACTTTATCCTTCCGATGTGCCGCGCCTTAAAGGGCCTAAAAAGACCATAGGCGTCTTGAGTTTCGAAAATAAGACGAATTTTAGCGGCTCACTGGCGCTGGGGAGCGATTTTTCCGACCAGCTGACAGAGGCACTTATGAAGAGCGGACAGTTCATTGTCGTAGCCCGGCAGGACCTGGAGGCCGTTATCACTGAACAGGACCTCGCGGCGACTGACCGCTTTGCGGAGTCAAAAGTAGCCCAGAAGGGCAAGCTTGTACCGGCGCAATTGATCATCAAAGGCGCCGTGACGGAATTCGAGTCACAGGCCACAGGAGGCGGGACAGGCGTCAGATTCGGTAATTTCGGCGCAGGAGATTTCGGCATAAGCGGAGAGACCGTTAATGCCCATGTGGCGTGTATTATATACATCATCGATTCAAGCACCGGCCAGATACTGGATTCCAAAAGGATGGAAGGCAAGGCCAATGCAGGCGGCCTGGGCTTTGACTGGTCATATGACAATACAGTGTCGCTGGGTACGTCAGGATTTAAAAGGACGCCTCTCGGCAAGGCCATGCAGGAGACCATTGAAAACGCCGTTCACTTTATAGCCGGTAAGATAGCTTCCGTGCCCTGGGAAGGAAGAGTCGTCAAGGTGGACGGCTCCGTCGTTTACTTGAACGCCGGATCTGAGGGCAGCGTCCAAACCGGGGATGTCTTTACGGTCTACGGAGAAAGCGAAGTCTTAACGGATCCCATGACGGGCTTACCGCTCGGAGCGGAGAAGGCGAAGGTGGCTAAAATAATAGTCAGCGAGGTCCAGGAGAAGTTTTCGAAAGCTACGATAACCGAATCCTGCGGAGCCGTCAATCGCGGCGATCTGGTAATGATAGAGTAAGCGCTGTAAATAAAAAATATCTTGACGGCTTTTATTATTATAAATAAAGTCATATAAGGCCGTTAGGAACAAAGGAGGAGGAGTGTATGAAACAAGGCATTGCAATTCTTATGCTGGTATTATTTATAGCATGTTTAATAGTGCCGGCATACGCTGATGAGATGCAAGCAAAGAGAGCGGAAAACCATAAAAAGATAGCTGATTTTATCGTTGATACCGTAAAGCTTCCTATGGTCCTCATGGGGATACTTGCGGGAGAAAAAACCGATAAGATAGAGAAAGACCTGCAGCATAAGGGCAATACCGGCATTACTGATGCCTTGAGGAAAAGCGAAGAAAAGAAGTAAAGCTTGAAGGGACACTCACCATTTATTGTAGCAAACAATATATTACAATAAATGGTGAGTGTCCCTTTTTTATTTG
>CAZYBX010000135.1:0-4503 GCA_964645565.1 uncultured Planctomycetia bacterium
AAGGCTAAACAGCTGGCGGGGACACTCACCGAAGGTAAGTGTCCCCGGGCGGCAAGAGGCTTGGAAAGGCCGGCAATATATGGTATCATAGCTAAAAAGCGGAGGTGATATGTCGCAGATAGCACTATATATCATATGGGGACTGATCGCCGGCGTAGCCAGCGGATTTTTCGGCATAGGAGGGGGGGTGATACTTATTCCCGTCTTCGGGCTCATATTCGGCCTTAGTCAGCACCAGGCTCAGGGGACGACCTTGGCGCTTATGATACCGCCGATAGGGTTGCTTGCGGCGATGAAATACTATTTTGAAGGCAACGTAAACCTGAAGATCGCCATATTCGTATGTCTCGGGTTCTTTTTCGGAGGGTATATAGGCGCCGTGCTCGTTCAGCACGTTCCGGATGCCGTCCTGAGGCGCGCATTCGGCGTTATTCTCCTATTTATGTCGCTGAAACTTATATTTTACAGGTAGTATCTGCATGCCCCGGTTAAAACGTTTTCAAGATGCGCGGAAAAGGGCCCTTATTGTAGCGGCCCACCCCGATGACGAATCGCTCTTTATGGGCGGCACGATCGCGGAATTCAGGAAATGGGACTGGACCGTCCTTTGCGTGACTGACTGCGACCGGACGTACAACGGCAGGCGCGTCCGTGAACTGGAGAGGGTGTGCGCTATTTATGACAGGGCGGGCGCAGACATCAAGGCGGTGCCGCTCGGAATCAAAAAGAAGAAGGGGATGTTTTCAAACACGGAGATCCGGGCGAAAATAAAAGATTTTATCGCGCGATCGGGGCCTTTTGACATCGTATTTACGCACGGCGGCAAAGGGGATTACGGCCACAAGACTCACAAGGCTGTCCACGACGCAGTCGAATCCTTGAAGCTGCGGGGCGTTTATAATTTTGTAACGCCGGGCAAAAAAGAAAGCCATATAGGCCGTCCTGAAAGTTTAAAAGACCGCAGGTATTCCGTTTATCTATCCGCCGGAGCCCGAAAGGTCAAAAGACAAGCTATCAATGTCTACTTAAGGGGTTCGCAAAAGACCAACCTCTCAAGGCTGAAGACGCTGGTAAGATGCTCGTTTTCAGCGCGCGTAGAGCACTTTCATAAATATAATTAGCTTCTTATAATAAGAAAGAAATTGACAAAAGTTAGCCGACATGTTATTCTTACATTATGAAAATTATATTTTTATTATTTTCTATGTGTGTTCTGTTAGCACTTCCCGCCATGGCCGACTATAATCCAGCCTCAGGCGAAGACGAGTTGATAATTATCGGCGAAGCCAAAGAAGTCAGCATGGGGAAGTCTCTCTCTATGGACTTGGAGAGGGAATACGGCCTTTCGAAGGATTCGGGCCTTCAGGACCGCGTGAACCGGATAGGCCAGAAGCTGGTGAGCGTATGCGACAGGCCCGAGCTTACTTATTCCTTCAGGGTCATCGCAGGCGAGGAGCTCCCCGAAGAGGCGCGCCATAACGCCTTCGCTTTACCCGGCGGATATGTCTATATCTTTCCGGAGATGATAGAAGATACCGAGTCAGATGACGAGCTGGCGGCGATACTGGCGCACGAGGTGGGCCATATAGTGGCCAAGCACAGCATAAAAAGGGCTCAAAACGCGATCGGCATGGGGGGGCTCAGCATCATCGGCATAGTCGCGCCCGGCGACCCCGCATCAAAAACACGTGCATCAATCGCAATAACCGAGCTTATGATGGCATATAGCAGGAAAGCCGAGTTTGAGGCGGATAAGCTGTCCATTAAATATCTGAAAGACGCGGGTTTTGACCCAAAGGCCTCGGTCAGTTTCATAGACAGGATGCTCGATAAACAGCTTAAAGGCAAGATCAGGCAGTATCACTATTTCAGGACGCATCCTTACATCTCGGAGCGAAGGGCCATGCTCCATAAGGAGATAGAGGGCGCTTTCGATTTCGATGATTATATAAACGCGCCCGCCGACCTCGAGAAGCCGTATTGGCGATAGATGAAGAAAAAAAAGATTGTCTTGGACAAGAAATCCGTTTTTAAGGGTAAGATACTCCTGGATGTCCATCTCGATAATGTCATGCTCCCCAACGGGACCGAGGTGCGGTTGGAGTGCATAAAGCATCCGGGCGCCGCCGCTATAGTCCCTTTTTTAAAAAAGGACGAGATAGTGCTTATCAGGCAGTATCGTCCGGTAGTCGACGAATATATATGGGAGATCCCTGCGGGTACGCTGCATAGAGGAGAAAGCCCTCTCGAATGCGCGAAGAGAGAGATCGAAGAGGAAACAGGTTATAAGGCGCGTTCCATGAGGCGCCTCGGCCGTATCTATACGACGCCCGGGTTCACTAACGAATGTATTCATTTATATAGAGCGGACCGTCTGAGCAAAGTCCCCGTGAAGCCGGATGCCGATGAAATACTGTCCGTCCGGAGCTTTTCATCCGGAGCTATACGAAGCATGTTCGGGAAAAAGAAGATAATAGATGCGAAGACCATAGCGGGCCTGGTCATGTGCGGAATAATATAATATGGGAAAACCGGAGAGGGAGATTTCAAGCGGCGGGGTCATCATAAAGATACGCGGCCGCGGCATAAGGGTACTTCTCATAAAAGACCCGTACGGGAAATGGACCTGGCCGAAGGGCAAGCTTGACAAAGGAGAGACGCCGCTGGAAGCCGCAAAGAGGGAGATAGAAGAAGAGACCGGTTTGAAGAATGTAGAGCCGCTATCAAAAGTCGGACGCATAAACTACTATTATAGAAGAAAAAAACTTATCTTTAAGACAGTCCACCTTTACCTTTTCAGGTTCACGGGCAGGGAAGCGCTTTCCATAGCCAGAGATGAGATAGACGACGGCAGGTGGTTTTCGGACAAGAAGGCGCTGTCGCTGGTAAGTTATAAGGGCGCCAAGGCGCTTTTACGCAAGGCTTTAAGGATATTTACAAGTACGCAAAGGAGCCGCGCATGAAATTGAAAATTTCCTTATATGCATTTGTTTTTTTAATCGCTGTTTTCGGATCCGCTAGGGCTTACGCGATCCAGCCCGGGGACCACGAGAACAGGGACTGGAACGCCGGCGAATTCGACAATGATTCCGACCCGGGCGGAGGCATGGGCAGCGACGAAGGGCTAAGGGTGATCGATTATAACGTCGACCGCCGTAAAAAAGCGGGCAAAAAGATACTCAGCAAAAAAAAGGCCTGGGAATATATCGGGGATCTGAAGGAAAGGCTCATCTCGGGAAATTATACGGGCGAGATACTGCTTAGAAGCGCCCCCGACCCTAAACGCAATACCATATCGGACGGGATAATATTCAACACGGGCGGCGGAAGGAACTACTATGTGAAGAGGGAGGACGGAAACCATATAATAATGCTCGATGTCCCCGGAGGGAGGAAGGAAAAGCTGGTCACGGAGGACAATTTCCCCAAATTTGAGAATACGATAAACGACGACAATAAAAGCCCCTATGTATTATTCGATGAGGATGGCAGCGAAGCGGCGATAGTCTTTTTGGAGTGGCATACGAATATAAAACAGAAATTCAATAAGACGGGTGAGGTCGTGATCATACTTGAGGGGGCCCGGCCGGGCCGGCGCCACGGCAGGATGTTTCAGTAAAAAGACCGCCGCAAAGAAAGGCAGCGGCAAATAACCATGAAAAGGCACTCATATGCGAAGATAATCGGGATGTCGTGGCACTGGATGGCCACGATGCTTTTCAAGCCGTTCAGCTTCAAGAAGTGGGTAATGCTGGGGATCATAGTGATTCTGGCGGGACAGCTCGGAGGCTATTTCAATTTTAACCTGCAGAGGGGCGATGACAAGCTCGAGAGGCTCCTAAAGGATGTCGGCAAAAAGGCCGGGCTGGTTAACAGGCAGCCTCGGATGCCCGATACGTATTTCGGGCTTTCCGGCACCGGCGAGAAAAAATCTCCGGATCAGCCTACAATGAAGCAGCGGGCCTTGGACTTCAAGAAAAAATACGGCGGCTTCATCCATAAGCGCTGGAAAACAGTCCTCGCCATAGCGCTTATCGCCCCCTATATCCTGTTTGTGATTTTTTTGATAATATTGTGGATATGGGTCAGGGCGGGGTTCTCATTCGTCTTCATGGAGTCCGTCGTAAAAAATGACGCTTCATTCGCGATACCTTTTCATAAATTCCGGCCGCAGGCCGATTCATATTTTAAGTGGAGCCTGGCATACGGCGCGGCGACTTTGCTGGTGTTGGGCTCGATCATATTTGCTCCCGCCAGGCAGCTTATAATGGGCGGGGTATTTTCAAAGACCCCTATTGATATAGCCCTTATCCTTTCGACGGCCTTGTTATACGCGCCTATCCTGATATTGTTTGCCTTGATATTCAGCCTGATCACGGTCTTAGTCTGGGATTTTGTCCTGCCTATCATGCACAAGAAGAAGTGCAGCATATTGCAGGCCATGAGCTCATTCGCCGTTCTACTGAAGAACAATATAGGCGAAATACTCCTCTATCTTCTGGT
>CAZYBX010000136.1:0-4411 GCA_964645565.1 uncultured Planctomycetia bacterium
CTCTTGAGCGTGGGCCTGAACGAACCCATGAAGCGGGAAGTGGAGGATGTGGCGGTAATAGACGGATTATGTTTTATTTTTACCAAGAAGCTTGCCGCCGAGATTGGACTTCTGGACGAGACATACGGGATGATGCATTTCTACGACATGGATTTTTCTCTGGCCAGCCTGAAGGCCGGTTACAGGAACGCGGCCGTCAACGTACTGGCGTTTCACGTGGGCAACGGCGGCACGACCAGGCGCTCCGATTTTTACAAGACATTAGTCCCGGACGATCTGAGATTATATAATAAAAACAGCGCCATCTTCAAAAGGAAGTGGAAGGACCTCCTTCCCTTCGACGTAAGACAGCCCGCAAAAGTAAAAAATGGATCACATCGATAGATTAGAGAACAGGTCGATCCAGCCCTTATGAGGCCCCCGGAAGCCCTCAGATCAGGATCCCCGCTTTTATTGCGTTGACTTTCATATTCAAATATGGTAATATTTTGAAATGTTACCCGGTGCGTGCATATAATATCACTAAAATTATGATAAAACTATATTATGATTTGTACATTAGCGAGGTGCGGTCATGAAGCAATACAACCTGACACAAAAGCAATTGGACGTCTACAATTACCTGAAAGAGTATATAGGCAAGCACCATAAGGGCCCCTATATCCGGGAGATCCAGGAGGCCTGCGGAATAAATTCTTATAAGAGCATAATCGACAGGCTTTCGTCTCTGGAGAAGAAAGGATATATACGCAGGCGCTTGAACAAGCACAGAAGCATAGCTTTAAACGGTTCAGCCAGATAAGGAGGCACGGATGAAGGTCCCGCTTATGAATATAATCGTGCAATATGAACAGCTTAAGACCGATATCGACAGGAAGATGATCCAGATCGCCCAGACCGGCAGTTTTGTGCTGGGCCGGGAGACGAAAGACCTCGAAGAGGAAATTTGCAGGTTTTGCGGGGTCAGATACGCCGTCGGCGTAGCTTCGGGGACCGACGCGCTTATACTGGCCCTTACGGCGCTCGGAGTAAAAGAGGGCGACGAGGTAATAACAACACCGTTTACTTTTTTCGCGACGGCCGAATCCGTATCGAGAACGGGCGCGAGACCTGTATTCGTCGATATAGACCCCGCGACATATAATATCGACCCCGCGGAGATAGAAAAGGCCGTGACTCCCAGGACAAAAGCCGTAATACCGGTCCATCTTTACGGCAATCCATGCGATATGGGCGCGATAATGAAGATCGCGGCGAGACACGGGTTAAAAGTCATAGAGGACGCGGCACAGGCCATAGGAGCCGAGTATTCCGGCAAAAAGATCGGCTCGTTCGGCGACGCGGGCTGTCTGAGTT
The DNA here is from genome assembly GCA_964645565.1 of uncultured Planctomycetia bacterium. Taxonomy (GTDB): domain Bacteria; phylum Omnitrophota; class Gorgyraeia; order JAHIPI01; family JAHIPI01; genus BS750m-G14. Next base: position 1,357 of record CAZYBX010000136.1, read on the forward strand.
TTTTTCCCAGCAAGAATCTCGGGGCCTTCGGAGACGGAGGCATGGTGCTTACAAACGACGATGATATCGCAAATGCGCTGCGGCTATTGAGGGTGCACGGGACGACGTCAAAATACCGGCACTCGTTGATAGGGTTCAACAGCAGGCTGGACAACCTTCAGGCGGCGATCTTATCCGTTAAACTGACCAAGCTTCAGGAATGGACGGAGAAGCGCAGACAGATAGCCCGCGAATATGATTCGGCGCTCGAGGATGTGGTCACGATACCCCGCGAACAGGACAACGGAAGGCATGTATATCATCTGTATGTGATAAGGGTGGACGAAGATGGAAGAGACGCGATATCGGAGAGCCTTAATAAAAACGGCGTTGAATCGCGTGTGTATTATCCGGTACCCCTGCATCTGCAGGAATGCTACAAGGGGCTCGGTTACAAAGAAGGGGACCTGCCGGAATCAGAGGCCGCGTCGCGTTCCACGATAGCGCTGCCTCTCTTCCCGGAGATGAGTAAAAAAGAGATCGATTATGTGGTCGGGACGGTCAAGAAGATCGTGAGAGGGTCTCGATAGAGGATGGATATGACCGCGGGCACAGGGAAGGTATCGAACATCGGGCTCGGGAAATCAGAAAGCGGCGCGAAATGGTCTGTCGGTACGCGCGAAGGCTCCGTTTCGCTCGCAAAGGGACACGCGTTCTTTAAGGGCGTCTTTTTGGACAGCGCAGGCCTCTCAGGCCTGTTTTTGGAGAAGGCAAAGACCGATTTCCCGCGATTCACGGACACGGTGAAGGAATTGAACGGAAATTTCGCGCTGATACTGAAAAGCGGCGGCAATGTATTCGCCGCCGTCGACAGGATAAGAAGCTATCCGCTTTTTTTCGGCGAAAGAAAGGGCTCCTTTACGGTAGATGATAATGCCCGGAACGTAAGAAGCGCCATAGAGGCTGATACTATAAATCCGCATGCGGTGGAGGAATTTCTTATGTCCGGATATGTATCTTCCGGCGAGACTCTATATTACGGCATAAGGCAGCTTCGAGCCGGCGAAGCCCTCTCTGTCCTCAGAGACGCGCCCGGGGACCTGAGCATAAAGCGCTATTACACATTTTACGGCAAAGACAAAAATAGAGACTCCGCCGGCAGGCTTATCGATATCTACGACGAAATCCTCGGCAGGGCCTTCGCGCGTCTTTTGGAAAGCGCGAAAGGCAGAAAGATAGTAGTGCCGTTGAGCGGCGGCGTGGACTCGAGGCTTATTGTCTCCATGCTGAAAAAGTCCGGATATAAAGACGTGCTATGCCTCTCATACGGCGTGCCGGGCAATTGGGAGACGCGCATCAGCAGGAAAGTCGCCGAAAGGATAGGATACGAGTGGCTGTATGCCCCCTATTCGAGAAAAAAATGGCGCGATACATACAGAAGCAGGCAGTGGAAAGATTATTTCTATTCTCAGGACAACCTTTCCTCCCTGCCTAACGGCGATGAATGGATCGCCCTCGAATGGCTCAAGCGTAAAAAGGCGATACCGGACGACGCGGTATTTGTGCCCGGCCATACCGGCGATTTCGTGACAGGGGGGCATCTTCAGTATATCTTCGGCGGGGGAGCGGACAAGGCCGGGAAACAGGATCTTATCGACAGTATCCTCAATAAGCACTATAGCCTGTGGCCGTCGAAATTATCAAATGCCGGCCTAAAGGAATACCTTACCGGAAAACTGGGTAAATACTTCGATAATATCCGGTTGGATTCGGAACAGGATATAGCCGATGCCTATGAATACTGGGAGTGGCAGGAGAGGCAGGCCAAATTCATCGTGAATGCGGTAAGGACCTATGATTTCTGGGGATATGAGTGGCGGCTGCCGTTCTGGGATTCCGAGGTCATGGATTTTTGGAGCGCGATACCGCTCGGGCATAAGCTCGGCAAGCGTCTATATCTGGCTTACCTCGAAAAGAAGGACGAATTCGGACTGTTCGGCGGCGATATGCGGAGAAAAAGGCTCGACAGGCGCCGCCTGGTAAGCGGCAGGTCGAGGAAATTTCTGGAGTACTTCAGGGACACCAAGGGTATCTACGGAATAAAAAATTATTTTGAGGTCACGCTCATGAACTACGGCAGAAGAAACGCCAATTCTATCCTTGTGAAGGATTATATAAAAACGATACTCAACGGGGAATCGATCGGATCATGACAGGGCGCCTGGAGAGAATGCACAGGGAGCGAAAGAGAAAAAAGGAGATGGAGATCGCGATGGGCCGTCTCAGGCCTTACCTCAGGCGCGAGAGGAGGAACAGGATACTGGAATTCGGCAGCGGCGACGGCTACCAGATACCTTTCCTCCGGGAGTTCGGCGACATCGTGGCTTCCGACATCCGGCAGGACGTCGCGCACGCCGGAAGGTTCCGGGATATGGATTTTATCGTATGCGATATAAGAAACGCCCCGTTCGATTCCGGAAATTTCGACCTTGTGTTCGCCAACCACGTCATCGAGCATATAGACGGCGCGCGGCAGGCTTTTGCGGAGCTTAAAAGAATAGGAAAAGGCGATTGCGTCTACGCCTTTGCCGTGCCTACGGATATATGGCTATGGGTATCGCTTCCCGCGCAGTTCTATAACGGGGTGCGGAAGTTGTTCGGCCGTAAGCCGCGGGGTAAAAAAGGAGGAGACGGCAGGACGGGCGGCCCGGCCATCAGGGGCTGGCGCAGTTTCTTTCCCAGAGGGCACGGCTGGCGGAAGGGTTTCTTCGATTGCCTGGATTCGTTCAGGATAAAAAGCTGGCACTCTCTTTTCACTCAGAACGGCTTCGAGATAATGGAGGTCGCGCCCCTCTTGCTTTATTCAGCCTCGGAGTTCCCGGTCATGCCTACCACGAGGTTTTTGGCTGAACGGGGCGTGTGCTCGAGCGTCATGTTCATAATGAGGAAGAAATGAAGAAGAAGCTGATAATATGGGGAGGCTGGTGGGATAAGGAGAGGGCGCTTTCCCTCGCCACGATAAATTCGCACGCGTCCGTATCGGCATATTTTCTTTCGAAGTACCTTTCGGAATTTT
>CAZYBX010000137.1:0-4340 GCA_964645565.1 uncultured Planctomycetia bacterium
GCCTATCAGCGGATACGATATCTTTCCGTCGCCCTTAACCGTGACCACTCGTGAAAGGTCTTCGTTTTGCCAGACAGAGATCAGTATTTCATCGCCCGGAGCTATACGGTACTCCATCACTTCTCTTGATCCGATGAGCGGAGTCCCCCATCCGGGAACGGTCTCTGCGGTCCTGACTCTTGAAAGCGCGGTCTGCGCCGATGCCGGCGTCAAAAATCCTATTAAAAAAACAATTATTAACAACCACTCTGAATATCTGCGTATAATAGATTTAATCATGTTTTTATCGGTATATAATTAAATACAATTTACGGTGGAATATTAAGGAGTAAAACGCGGCAAGAGATATTTGTAAAAAACCTTTTTCAATCACTTCCTTATGCTGTTTAAAACCAAAGCGAGGAGCAGGCAGCTGTTTCCGAAAACTAAACCTGCTACAGGCTGGATCCCGATATTATATAACCCTGCATTCGCAATTTTAGAAAGAACAGCCATAATAAAGCAAACGAGCGCCAACCCTATAAGCATATTAATGATAAGCTTCATATTTTACTCCTTTTTAGTAATGATATATTGCTGTATTTTTAAACCTTATATAAAATATACATTATTTACCACAAAAGTCAATAGCTGAAGAATGTTTTATCTTTATCAAAATAACTTTGTCATTTTCTAACAACTCTATGCAGCGCCTTTCATAGTCAATACAACCCATATTGTCTTTAAAAATATTTTTAAATCCAGCCATAATGACCAATTGTCGATATACCGCAGGTCAAGGTTTGCCAGCTTATCAAAATCGGTTATATCGCTACGGCCGGAAATTTGCCATAATCCGGTTATGCCGGGCTTCATACTTAACCGTCTGCGCTGCCAGCCGTCATACCTCCTGACCTCTTCCGGGATCGGCGGACGCGGCCCTATCAAGCTCATATCTCCCTTAAGCACGTTCCAGAACTGAGGCATTTCATCTATGCTCAGCTTCCTTAAGACGCGCCCTATAGGCGTGATCCGCGGGTCATCCTTCAATTTAAAGACCGGACCTTTCATGATGTTTTTTGCCTCTAATTCCTTCTGCATTTCTTCCGCGCCGGCATACATCGTCCTTAGCTTATAGAGTATAAACCGCCTCCCCTGGACGCTGCAGCGCTCCTGCTTAAAAAAGACAGGTCCTTTAGAGGTAAGTTTGATAAAAATTGCCGCCGCCGCTATCAAAGGCAAGCTCAGGACGCTGAAGATAAACCCGCTTATCCTGTCTAAGACACTTTTTATAAATATCTGCCAGGAAAATCTGGGTGTTGTCCTTAATACAAAGATCGGCATACCGCAGAGTTCATCGGCATCCAATTTAGCTATCCTTACGTTGAAGAGGTCGGGCGTGAGCCAGATCTCCACCCCTTCCTCTTCGGAGTGGAATACAATATCATCCACCTCGTTATAATCCTTTCTATCAATAGTGATAATAACGTGATCTATGGGGCTGTCGTGGAGCACTCTTTCTATTTCATCCAGGCTGCCCAGGATCTTATGGCCCGCCGCATTACCCATTTGCGATTCCTCCCCGGGCACTAAAAGACCGCATACTTTTAAACCTAAATAACTGTTTTTGTCTATTATCTCGATTACCTTGCGCGAACTGACAATACTGCCTGCCACAAGGACATTTTTTACGTCGGCGCCGGTCTCCCTTAAGTGACGGTTGCGGCTTATAATGACACTCTCTTTCAGGATAAGAAACGCGCTTACGATAATGCCGAACCCCGTTATTATAAGGCGGCTTACTATTTGAAGTTTAAATAGAAAGAGAAAACCAACCACGATGAACAGCCCCTGCAAGCTGCTTGTTATGATAATGAGGGCCGCGCGTTCTGTTGTCCTGAGCCTCTTGGCGGGATATAAGCCGTTGACGTTGAGAAGCAGCGGCCAAAGCGCCATAACCACGTATATCAACCAGAGGTATCTGCTATAGTGTTCCGTCATTATAAGAGAACCCGTTTCAAGATGGATCCTCAGATACATAGCCGCCATAAAGGAAAGGCCGGCGATAACCGCGTCCGCAAACATGTTTAATCTTTTGTAAATATAAATCCTCTCTTTTATCATATCAATACCCCCTGCCCTGGAGGATCATTTTTATTCCTTTTGCTATTATCTGTAAATCCACCCATAGGATTGAAAGCGCGGGGAGCCTCATATACTCGTCTATATACCTGTAATCCAATTCCGGCTTGCCGAAGTCCGGCGTCCCTTTTCGGACGTGGCTATAGCTGAACAGGCCCGCTTTCATGATCTTTCTGGCTATATTACCCTGCTTGACATCTTTATTATAGTGGTGCCATGCCAGGGGCCTCGGCCCCACAAAACTTATATCCCCGTTCAAAATATTCAAAACCTGAGGAAGCTCGTCCAGATAATACCTCTTTAAGAATCTCCCCAGCCGAGTGCGGTTCTCCACCTTGTACTCCGAGGGATAGGCGCGATAATCCCCTGCCTCTATCGCTTTTTTTCTAAAGAGCGCTCCCTTTGTCACCCTAAACTTCAGCTTCCTGAACTTCCTGCCGCAGGATGACGCGGTATAAGGCGCGAAAAGCGGCCCCCTGCTTTCCGGATCCAGGGCGCTTTCCGCCAAATACGCTAAAAATATGAAGACGAAAACCGGCGAGGAGAAACAGATCATAAAAAATGAGAAGACCTTATCAAAAATAAATTTACACGGCCTCTCTTTCAACGGCTTTCCCAAAGAAAAGATCTCTTTATACCTCTCCCTTATTCCTTCCGGCGGCGCTTTATAGGGAAAGGCCTTTTTGTCCTCTTTCACGGCCGTCTTTTCTTTTTTCTCAGTTCAGATTCTATCCAGCGATAAGTGACCTTCAGCCCCTCTTCCAGCCCGATCTTCGGCTCCCACTTCAGCGCTTTTTTTACAAGGGTATTATCGGAATTCCTTCCCCTTACTCCCTGGGGCTTGCTTTTGTTGTAGGATTTAGCGAGCTTTTTCCCGGATATTTTTATTATGATATCCGCGAGTCCGTCTATCGTAATAAGCCTGTCGGAGCCTATGTTGACCGGATCCCTGTGTCCGGAATGCATCAATCGATCGACGCCTATCAAGCAATCGTCTATATAACAATAAGACCTCGCCTGTTTACCGTCGCCCCATATTTCTATTTTTCCCCCGCTTTCAGCCGCGGCGGTCTTTCTGCAGAGGGCGGCCGGGGATTTTTCCCTGCCGCCGTCATACGTGCCGTAAGGCCCGTAGATATTATGAAATCTCGCTATACGGACATCCAAACCATAGTCCGAATAATAATTCCTGCACAGCCTCTCCGTAAATAATTTTTCCCAGCCGTATTCGTTATCGGGGTCGGCCGGATAGGCGTCTTCTTCTTTAAGCCCGCGATTATACGCCTCTTTCTGTTTATACGTAGCGTAGACGCAAGCCGACGATGAAAAGAAATACCTTGAGACCTTATGTTTTCTCGCCGCCTCAAGCATATTGACGTTTATCAGCACGTTATCCCTCATCACTTCCGTTTTAACGTCCGTGATATATTCGATCCCGCCCATATTAGCGGCCAGCTGAAATACCTCATCAACGCCTTTTGCCGCTTTGAGGCAATTTTTCGCGATCCTCAAGTCAAGTATTTGAAAATCATCCGCCTCAGTCTTCCTGAACTCGGGATATTTGAGGTCTACGCCTCTTACCCAATAGCCTTTTTTCGCCAAATACTTGACAAGGTGCCCCCCTATAAAGCCTCCGGCGCCGGCCACCAAAATCCGTTTTCCGCGCTTCATCCCCACACCTCATCCATTCTCAAGGTTTTTGAAAAACTGATTATACCTATACAGGACTTTTTGCTGGCTGAAATTCTCCTCCGCGAATGTGCGTCCGTTTTTTCCGTAGCGGCCGGCCATTTTTCTATCGGAATACAGCTTTCTCACGGCTTCCGCCAGGGCCCGCGGCTCTTCCGGGCTGACTACAAGGCCGCAATCCGCCAGGCGCACATATTTCGCCGTCTCGCTCTCGCGGTTGACGCCCGCCACGATGGGACGTCCGGCAGACATATAATTAAGCAGTTTGTACGGAAATACCATATCCACTACGGCTGCGCTTTGATTTACGACAAGCACATCGGCGGAACCGAGCATATCGGGAAAGATATCTTTCGGCTGTAACGGCATGAACCGCACGTTCTGCAGCCCGGCCGCCTTTTTTTCGAGAAACTTCCTTCTCGGGCCTTCGCCGGCAAGGATGAATACCATATCCCGCAAACCGGAGAGGCAGCGCGCGGCTTCGATGATGTTTTCCAGTCCCTGTTTTGCGCCCATATTGCCCGCGTGCA
>CAZYBX010000138.1:0-4338 GCA_964645565.1 uncultured Planctomycetia bacterium
CAGCGGATATCCGCGGAGCCTTAGATCGGATGAGATAAATTCGTACGCGAAGATAGTCGGGCTTGTGGACACGTATGAGGCGATGACCCACAATAGGTCTTACCGCGAAGGCATGAGCGCCCATAAGACATTGAAGGTGCTGATAAACACGCTTAAAGATAATTTTGACCACGACGCGATTAAATTGCTAATTAACAAAATGTCCATTTTTCCCATAGGGAGTATCGTAAGGCTGGATAACGACGAGATAGCCAGGGTCATCAGCGTCAGCCCGGGGTCTCCCTTGCGGCCCGTAGTGATGATCTTGAAAGACGCTTTCGGGCAGACCGTGAAAGAAAGGACCGTGATAGACCTGTCCAAAGTGGAATTCCCGTCTATTCTGAGCCCTATATAGCAAGGAAGTGTCATATGAATTTCGGCGATGAATTGAAAAATCTGGGCGTAAGCGCCTTTATAGAGGTCATCAAAAGGCAGAGAAAAATACTCATAAGCGATACCACCCTGAGGGACGGCGAACAGGCTCCGGGCGCGAGTCTGGACATAGGACAGAAACTCGCCGTCGCCAGACAGCTGGATATCTTGGGAGTGGATTCTATAGAGGCGGGCTTTCCCGCCTCAAGCGATGAGGAATTTGAAGCCGTCAGGCTTATCGCGAGCGAGGTGAAGAGGCCGATAATCTCGGCTTTATCGAGATGCCATAAGGAAGACATAAAGATCGCGGCCGAAGCCTTAAAGAATGCCGGGCATTGGAGCATATCCATGTTTATAGGCACATCTCCGATGCTCCGCAAATACAGCCTGAATAAATCCAAAGATGAAGTCATCGCGATTTTGAAAGACGCCATAAAATTCGCGAGGGGATATACCGATAATGTGGCGTTCGGCGCCGAAGACGCCACCCGCACAGAGCCGGAATTTTTATACAGGGTCTATGAGGAGGCCATAGACGCCGGCGCCCGCGCCGTCGGTTTTCCGGATACGGTCGGCTGGCTTATCCCGGAACAGGTGAAAGAGATGATATGCGGGATAAAGAAAAACGTGCGCAACCTGAATAGAGCTTTTTTGGCTATACATTTTCACGATGATCTGGGCCTGGCGGTGGCAAACAGCCTGGCCGCGGTCGAGTGCGGGGTGAATATCATCCAATGCACGATAAACGGCCTGGGCGAGCGCGCGGGCAACGCTTCCCTGGAGGAGCTGGTGATGGCTCTCAGGACGAGGAAGGATCATTATAAGGTCAATACGAATATCGATACTAAAGAGCTTTTTAAGACAAGCTGTCTTGTCTCCGAGCTGACGGGCGTTGCCATTTCTCCGAATAAGTCTATAGTAGGGCGAAATGTCTTTGCCACCGAAGCAGGGATCCATCAGGCGGCGCTTCTTAAGAAAGAGTCCACATATGAGATCATTAAGCCGGCAGACGTAGGGCAGGCCGGGACTACTATAATCTTAGGAAGGCATTCCGGCAAGCACGCTATCACGCATAAGCTTAAGACGTTAGGCTATAGGTTTGACGATGATGCCGGCGGGCATCATCTGGACGCTATTTACAGAAGGTTTAAAGCGCTGGCGGTCACAAAGAAGGAAGTGAAAGACGAGGAACTGGCGGAGATCGCCAGGCAAATCTTACTTATATAGGAACTCTATAGGATATTCCTGGACTTTTTGGTTGTCGCTGATAGTCGTTATCCATACGGCCTGCGGTTTGGATACCACTATTCGCGGCAGTATAAGCGTCTGCTGATATACCCGCTTGTCCCCGTCCCTCGGCGGTATCTCGTATGAATCCACCTTAAGCTCGTTTTCCTTTTTCTCGTCGGATATGTTCACGTTGATCAGGTGTTTTTTATCGTCGAGATACCAGAACTGCATGAACATATAATTACTGAGCGCGAAAGCGGTATAGGGATATGAGGATTTGGGCAGGACTATGGTATGCAGAAAACTCGCCATCGGCCGGAAACCGGATTTGGATATGATGCTTTTCTTCACTACAAAAGAATTGATGAGTCCCATGCCTCAGATTATACCATAATATTTTTAAAATGCAAATAATATCGCATAACTCCTTGACAGAACCAACTATTTATATAATAATAATTCCACCTAAAAACGAAGGCGCTATCGTCTAGCCCGGCCTAGGACATTGCCCTCTCAAGGCAAAGACACGGGTCCAAATCCCGTTAGCGCTACCATCTTTCGCGAAGGTGACATCATGCCGAGGATAGTCCGGATATTACTGGTCACGGGGTTTATCGTCGTCATATTGGCGGTCATACCATGGGTCACGGATTACGCGGAGACGGGCCATTGGCCGGAGACGCCGATAGAATTTATTAACGAGATCACGGCCTCCGCCATAACCGTTCTCCTCGGCGCCCTTGTGATGTTCTTAATATACGAGCACCATAAGGATGTAGAGAGCCTCTTAGTCACGGATCACCTGACAGCTGTCTATAATATGAGGTTTTTCTCGGATAAAATAAGATGGGTCTTCGTGGCCAGCAGGAGGACCGGAATAAAATCCACGCTTCTTTTTATGGACATAGACGGGTTCAAGAAATACAACGATACATACGGCCACATGGAGGGGAACAGGATACTCGAGATGATGGGGGATATCCTGCTGCGCAGCACAAGGAGGTTTGTCGACTGGCCTTTCAGGATAGGCGGGGATGAATTCGCGGTCCTCATGGAATTCTCCGGCAAGGGATCGGCGGATGCGCTCGCCCATAGGCTTAAGAGCAGGTTTAAGAGGGAGAGCGGCGGCGAGGGCACTCTTACGGTGGGGATATCGGAGATAAGAGATTCGATGAAAGACGAAAAGGAATGGATAGAAGACGCGGACGCGGAGATGTACAGGATGAAAGCGCTGGAAGATAATCTAAGGAGCAAGGCATGATAAGAAGGAAAGGTCTTCATATGCCGCGGCTGATATTTTTAGCGATGTATCTCTTTTTTATGAACGCATGCCCGGTTTCCGAAATTTTTGCGGAAGATGAAGGTGAGGTCGTCGCCGAACCCTATCTCTCGGAAGGCGATATGCGTATGTTCGGCGGGGAAATGGAAGAGGCTCAGAAGATGTATGAGTTTGTCCTGAAGCAGGACCCCGAAAGCTATGGGGCGCTCTGGAGGTTGACGAGGTTTTACATCTCGCGAGGCATGGCGGCGGAAAAAACCAAAGACAAAAGAGATGAATGGACCGAGGCCAAAGGTTACGGGGAGCGCGCGGTAGGCGTAATGCCCGACGGAGCGGAGGGGCACCTCTATCTGGCCATAGCGATGGGCAAATTGGCCCTCTATTCCCCGGCCTCGGAAAAGGTGAAGTTCGCCTGCGATATTAAAAAGGAAGCCGAGAAGGCGATAGAGCTTGACCCGGACGAGCAAAAGGCATATCTGGCTCTCGGGGCATGGCACAGGAACGTGGCTACCGCCTCGTCGATCGAAAAGCAGCTTGCCAAGATGTTCTTCGGCGAATTGCCGGAGGCGAGCCTGGAGGAGTCGCGGCAGCTCCTTGAGAAATCCCGCAGTTTGGGCGGCAGGGATGTGAGGAATTTTTACGAATTGGCGCTGACATACGAAGCACTGGGCGATTATGAGGCGGCCAGGAAAGAGTTCGAGGGCGCCCTGAACGCGAAGTCTATCTATCCCGAAGACGGCGGCCTGAAGGAAGAGGTAAAAAAGACGCTTCGCAGATCACGGTATAATTGATCCGATGGAGAAAAAATATGGAGTATAAAAGGGACGAGAGGAGGCGCTTCGCGAGATTCGACCTCGGGGCGAGCGTCAAATACAGGTTTTTTGACAATATCGACGACAACATGAAGGGGAAGGCAAAGAACCTGTCGGCCGAGGGGGTATGCATCGTTACGGAAAGGGAGCTCGCGAGGGAAAGGGATATAGAACTCGATATATCCCTTCCGGGCAAAAAAAGGCCGGTAAGGGTGAAGGGGAAGATAGCGTGGACGCATGAGATAAAAGGCGTAGATAAGAGTTTTCCGGCCCGCTATGAGGCCGGAATAAAATTATATACCGTCGATAAAAACGACGAGAACTCTCTTTTAAAATATTACTGCGAGCAGGTGGTCGACAACCTGAGCCGATACATACATATTTGAACCGGATTTTTTTAAAATAACCTTGAACCCGTGTAAAGAGTGTGCTATAATTTTCACCGCGGTATAAGTTGAAAGGTAAGGAGGTGGAGTCGATGGGGAACCTGGCGAGCATGATAGGAGGCGGCGCCGCTGTCATTATCGGGATATTGGGCCTTGCATTATGGTGGGGCGATTTTGTCGCCATATTGAAAGGCGGCGTCCCGGTCCTTTTGCTTTTGGG
>CAZYBX010000139.1:0-4332 GCA_964645565.1 uncultured Planctomycetia bacterium
CTTCCCCTTCCTGGTAGGTGTAATTTATGTGCTTGAGACCGAAGGTATGGCCGTTGCCCAAAAGCCTCAGGAACTCTCCCGCATGATTCCCTCCGGTCACAAGCAGTATATCCTTTATCCCCGCGTCCACCAGAGTCTGTATAGGGTAATATATCATCGGTTTCGAATAAATAGGCAGAAGGTGCTTATTCGTTATTTTTGTCAACGGGTTGAGCCTGCTCCCGAGTCCGCCGGCCAGTATCACGCCTTTCATCTTCTATCACCTCTTCCAATCATACGGAACGTCATTGTCGTACGGATCGACCCTATGCTCATCCGGGTTTTTATGGTCATAAGGCTTCGTAACTGTATTTATGACGAAGGCCTCCGTATCGCCCACGCATTTGAAGCCGTGATACACCAAAGGAGGGATCTGGACTAACACCGGCCGTTCCAGGCTTATAACAAATTCGTTGACCTCTTTATATGTGGGCGAGTCTTTTCTCGCGTCATAGACCGCCAATCTTATCTTTCCGTTTACGCATGTGAAGCAATCTGTTTGCGACTTGTGATAATGCCACGCCTTTACGACGCCCGGAAACGCTGTGGTCATATAGACCTGGCCGAATTTCTTAAAGATATCGTCGTCCGAACGCAATATCTCCATGAGCCGCCCCCTGTCATCGGGGACCACCTTCAATTCCTTTACCTTTACTCCGTCTATCATCATCTTCTCCCTATCCCGATGTATTTGAAGCCGAGCTTCCTCACCTTAACCGGGTCATATATATTTCTGCCGTCGGCTATGACCGGCTCCCTCATCAGTTTTTTGACGCGCTTCAAGTCGATATCTTTAAACTCGTCCCACTCCGTGACCACCGCCAGGCAATCGCTGTCTTTTGCCGCGGTGTAGGCATCCCTGCAGAACGTCACGCCGCTAAGCGCCTTTCCGGCCTTCTTCATCGCCTTGGGGTCATACGTCTTTACTTTGGCGCCTTCGTTCTTCAGCATATTTATGATGTCTATTGACGGCGCATACCTTATGTCATCGGTGCCCGGTTTGAAAGACAATCCGAGCACGGAGACCGTCTTCCCGCTCAATATCCAAAGGGCCTCTTCGATCTTTTTCACAAAGAGCATCTTTTGCTGTTCGTTTACACGTTTGACGGCCCTCAAAATATCGAATTCATAGCCCAGCTTCTCGGATATCCTCATAAAGGCTTCCAGGTCCTTAGGAAAGCAGAATCCGCCGAAACCGACGCCCGCGTCCAGGAATGACGCCCCTATGCGCCTGTCCAGGCCCATCCCCTTTGCCACATTGATCGCGTCCGCCCCGCACTTTTCGCATATATTGGCCACCGAATTGATAAAAGATATCTTCGTGGCGAGATAGGAATTCGAAGCGTGCTTTATGAGTTCGGCGCTTTCGATGTCGGTAGCTACGATCGGTGCTTTTATTTTTTCGTAGAGCTTTCCCAGTATGTCCCTGGCCTTTTTTGTCCTCACGCCTATTACGATCCTGTCCGGGTTCATAAAATCGGCGATCGCCTGTCCTTCCCTTAAAAACTCAGGGTTCGACGCGACGTCGAACTTTATCTTTCTCTTATTGTGGACCCTTAACGTCTCCTCGATCTTCCTGCCCGTGTAGACAGGGACCGTGCTTTTTTCCACGACCAACCGGTAGGAAGGCATCTCCATGGCCACCTTGCGCGCCACGTTTTCCACATAGGTAAGATCCGCCTCGCCGTTATCCCTGGGAGGAGTTCCGACCGCTATAAAGATGACCGTCGACCCTTTCACGGCAGAGCCTATATTCGTCGTAAAGCTGAGCCTTTTTATGCGCAGGCTTTCTTTCACCATTTTGTCCAGGCCGGGTTCATAGATAGGGACCCTGCCTCTCTTCAGGGCGCTTATTTTCTCTTTATCTATGTCCACGCAGATCACGTTGTGCCCGAGACGCGAAAAACAAGCGGCGGTCACAAGCCCCACATACCCCGCGCCTATAACGCTTACATCCATTTTTTACCTCGCTTATTGTGTACTTAGTTCTGAGTACTGAGTTTTGAGTTCTGAGTCTGCCGGTAACATGGTTTCTATGACCTCTGCTTTATGTATACCCTTAAGAGATTCCAGTCTACGGTTCAATAAAGGCGCATCGCTGTAGATGCGATCGAATCTCTTTTTTTTGGACAATATCCGCGCGATACAATCTACCTCAAAAAATGCCCCGCCCAGCCGGAAGCACCTTATATACGCGTGCCTTGGCAGGTCTATATCCACGCCCTTTTTCAGAAAGACCCATATCCAGTGCCTGTTTTGCGCGGTATCGTAAGCATATTTTTCAAGGCCGAATGTGTCTTTACCCGTCAGGATGTACAATAATCTCCTGGCCCTTCCGAATTCGTCATAGAAGAGCTTCTGGTTCTTTTGAAAAAGCTCGTCAAAACCGCCCGTCTTTTTGAAGGATGAGTGCTCTAAGTGGACCACATAGGCGCCCTGGGCTATCGCTATCTTATACCCGTTCCTTATGGCCCTGACAGAATATTCCGTGTCCTCAAAATAGCCCGGGCCGTACGCCTCGGACCACAAGCCTATTCTATCGATCACCTCGCGTTTGATCAGGAAGCAGAATCCGATCGCCGCCGCTGTCTCTATATGATCGCCCCTGCCTCTCCGGTATACCCTTGAGGCGACCGATTCCCAGCTTCTTCCTATGGGCCTTCTTGCCCCGTAATTGCTCAACGGGTTTACGATACCTATCCTGCCGTCTCCCTCAGCCGCGCCCACCATCTCCGTAAGCCAGCCGTCCATGACGAGGGTGTCGTTATCAAGCACGCACACATATTCAGCGTCGGAGGCGCGCATGCCCTGATTGGCGGCCTTGGAATTTCCGAGGTTCTCCCCGTTCCTTATCAGAAGGACATCTATGTCTTTCCTGTCCCTAAGGCTTTTAAGGTAATCCGCGGTCTCTTTACCGCTCGCGTTATCGATGATGATGATCCGGTACGGAAACCTCGTATGCTCTATGATGCTGTTTACGCACCGCTCCGTAAGCCCTTTCATGTTCCACACCGGTATCACTATATCGCAGCGCATGGGTCCCCTACCAGCCTTTCCTTACCGCGCCGATCACTTTATCCACATCATCGTCCGTAAGCCCCATATGCAGAGGTATCGATACATATTTAGGCTCGACCTCGTTCATGACGGCCAGGTCCTGCCTCGCGCCTCCGAATATAGGATAGACATCGCAGCGGACGTGCACCATATGGGTCTCTATGCCGGCTTCCTTCATCGTCCTTACGAAATCTTCGCGGCGCTCGACCAACATCGTGAACAGCCAGTTGGCGCTGTCCCGGTCATCCTTTTTCTCGAGCATCGTGACTCCCCTGACCCCGCTCAGCGACGCGCGATACCTGCCGGCGATCTCTTTCCTTCTCGCGTTGACGGCATGCAGGTCGTCCAGCTGGACCGAGAGCATAGTCGCCGTCACGTCGTTCATATGGTATTTATACCCCGCCTCTTCGACTTTGTATTTCCAATATATGTTGCCCTTAAAAGCCCTGTCTATCCCATACCACCGCAGCAGTTTTCCCCGCTTGTAGCTTCGAGGATCTTTGCAGGTAATAATGCCTCCGTCAACGCATGTAATCTGCTTTATCGCCTGAAACGAGAAGCAGGTGTAATCGCCGACAGCGCCTATATATTTATCCTTATACCTCGCGCCGACGGCATGCGCCGCGTCTTCGATTACCGGGATACCTCTTTCCCGGCCCAGCTCAAGTATCTCGTCCATGTCGCAGGGATTGCCGGCCCAATGCACTACCAATATGGCCTTTGTCTTAGGCGACAATTTCCGCCTGACGCCTTCAGGGGAGATATTGAGCGTGCCTTTCTGGATATCGGCGAAGACCGCTTTCGCTTTCTGGTGCAGTATCGGGACATTCGTAGCGGAGCAGGTCATCGGCGTCGTGATGACTTCATCGCCTTCTTTGACGCCGGCCAGGATAAGCGCCAGATGCAGCGCCGCAGTGCAGGAATTGACCGTCAGCGCGCCATAGGTGCCGAACATCTTCTCGAACTTCTTCTCCACTCTGTCGACTACCGGCCCCTGGCCTATCCACGTAGTCTTCAGGATTTCCGCGACCGCCGGCGCGACTCTTTCCGACACATACGGCCTAAACATAGTTATCATTCTTATACCCCCGCAAAATTTGCCGCCCTTTTAGGGACGTGCCACTTGGGGACGTGCCACTTGGGGACACTCCGCTTTTACCTTTCATGCAATAAGTTAACATTTTCATATACGATGTTTTGTAAGGCCGGCTCGCGGAGGAGCCGGCACTCACTCGC
>CAZYBX010000140.1:0-4321 GCA_964645565.1 uncultured Planctomycetia bacterium
AAGTTCCCCACCTGGAAGTAATCCTCCACGTCTATCGTCAGAATATTCACCATCTTCATGTTTTTATCTCCCCGTCATTGCGAGGCCGCGAGCCTGCCCCGTCATTGCGAGGCCGCGCAGCGGCCGAAGCAATCTCATCTAACTTAATATCTTCTTATACGTATCCACGTACCTCTTAAAAAACGACTGAAGCGAATAATTCATCAGTATCTTCTTTCTCGCCTCTTTGCCTATCTTCCTGCGGAGCTCTCCGTCCTCCAGTAAGCGGAATATCTCTAAGCCCAGTCCGGTAGTATCCCGCGGCGGCACCAATATACCCTCGCCTTCCGCTATCACGTGCGGTATACCCCCGACGTTGGACGCTATTACAGGCAACCCCATGCTCATCGCCTCCAGGAGCACCATCGGCGTACCCTCGATAAGCGAAGGCAGGACGAATATATCCATGGTCCTGTACGCCGCGGCCATGTCATACTGGTTGCCCATAAACTCCACCTTGTCTATTATTCCCAGCTCCTCCGCTTTCCTCTGAAGGATCTCCTCCATATCTCCGCCGCCCACCATCAGCAATCTCGCCTCAGGCACCATGGAAGAGACCTCTTTAAAGGCCATCAAAAGATACAAATGGCCCTTTTCAGGCCCCATTCTCCCCACCGTCCCTATTACTAACGCATTATCCGCGCCGAATATCGCCCGGAAGTCCGGCCCGTCTACCGAAGGATCGAATTTATCAGTATCTACGCCGTTCGGGATAAATGAGAATTTGTCAGACTCTGTCATTGCGAGGAGCCTCGCCGAAGGCAGGCGACGAAGCAATCCCCTACCCTCTGTCCGGACGTCCGTCGCCGGCGACACGGAGACCACGTGGTCCATGCGTCTTATCAGGAGCTTATCCAGCATCTCATAAAATCTCGCCTTATAATCCTCAGCCATCCAACCGTGAAGCGTGGTCACAATAGGCACATGCGCCATCCGTGAAGCGATCATGCCGTATAGGTTGCTCTTATATCCGTGTGAATGGACTACGTCTATATTATTCTCTCTGATGAAGTCCTTAATCCTGTTTATCGCGGCCATATCGAATCTCTTTTTACAGGTGATGACGCCGGTGGAGATGCCCCGCTTTCCGGCCTCCAGGTATACCGCCGGATCAGGCTTCCCTGAATTTTTAATGCACAGCAGGCGGGGGTCGCTCTGGTTGTCTTTGAGCGAATTCAAAAGATTTAAGGTCACGTTCTCCGCCCCAAAAAACCCCGAGCTTGAGATCAGGTGCAGGACTTTCATGTCTTCTCCTTTAATCCCCTCTCCCCTTTGGGGAGAGGGTTAGGGTGAGGGGCCACTCCCGACTTCGCCGTTACCCCATTCCTCGGCATAAAATGCCTCTTCCCCTCATCCAGGTTCGGAAACACAGCGTACATGGCCAACACCTTCTTTGCCTTTTCAAGGTCATAGAGATGGCCGGGACAGCCTGAGAGCACAAGTTTCCTGCCATACACGGCCATCACGCGGTTCAGCTTCACCAGAAAATCATACCAGCTCTCGTCCACATCCTCTACCGCCCCCATATCCAGCACTATCTTCTTCCGGTCTTCCTTCACGATATCGAGCACGCACGGCTTGATCTCGGAAAAGCGCCCCTTCTTCAGGTCCCCGTTCAGTTCGACAATGTATACGCCATTCTCATCATATCCCCGGATCTTCATATCATTGCCTCCTCTTTATGACCTTCGCCGGTACGCCGCCGGCCATTGAATAAGGCGGAATCTCATTAGTTACTACCGCTCCGGCCGCTATGATACTGCCATCGCCTATCTCTACGCCGGGAACTACCACCGCGTTAGCCCCAAGCCATACGTCATTACCTATAATTACGTCTTTCTCTTTCCAGTCCTGCTCATTCATCGTGAGGCCGAGCTTAGTCCCGTGATTCGATGAGAAAATCTTCACTCCCGGCCCCATCAGAAGATTGTCGCCCAGGACGATCTTCGAATTCTCGCTCGCCCAGATACAGCAGTATTGGTTTATATGGGAGTTCTGGCCAAGCTGTATATTCTCTCCGCATCTTAAAGACGCGGTCGGGTGTATCCTCGGATTGCCCTTTATCTTCATCCTGGACTTGCCGGCAATGTGATCGTGAACGTACCAGGCGTATCGCTCTACCATGGCCTTTACGGCGCCAAAGCTTAGACCGTATCTCACTGCCTCCCAAATGTAGTATTTTTTGTCCATTTTCTTTTCCATCTTACTTCCCGTCATTGCGAGGAGCGAAGCGACGAAGCAATCCCTACCTCACCGGCTGCCACACAACTCTTCTATCTCCTCTAACAAACTTCAACATTCCAAGTATTGCCGCGAAATTCATCACACAGAAATGGTACGCTATCTTTACGGCCTTTGGAGAAAAACTATAATTCCTGACAAAATGTCCCAGGAAAGCCAGTGCATAAAAGATCATCTGCCCCACTCCCGCCGCGAAATAGAAACCATTCTCTTTTAAAAGATACATATTGCTAATGAATAATAGCAGCATAAATACAGGCGCGAGCCAGCGCGCGATCTTATGCGAAAATAGCTGGTATGAAAGCCTGGGATATCTAAACGGATTCAAAAGCTCCCTCATCTTCCAAAGCACATTGATCCCGCCCGTAACGATCCTGGTCTTTCGTGAAAGCTCGGCTCCGGTATTAGCAGCGGCTCTCTCATAAGCTTTTGCCTCCTTCTCGCATACGACCTTATAACCTTTAGAGGCCACTTTAAGCGGAAGCGCGAAATCCTCTATGAGGCTATCATCAAGCTTCTCGTAGAGCTCCTTCCTTATCGCGAACACGCAACCGCTCACGCCTATCATGGTGTTAAACTCGCTCTCTTTTTCCCGTATAAGCTTCTCATATTTCCAGAAAAAGGACGCCTCAAGGGAAATATCCTTATTCTTTTTTCTCTTACGATCAACGATAAACGATAAACGATCAACGTCATTTATAAAATGCTCCTCCCCGCCTACGCAACCCACTTTCGGATCGCTGAAATGTCTCACTAAATTCCGTATGACCCCGCTGCTATATATGGTAGTTGCGTCAGAGAAGACCAGCACCTCGCCTCTCGCCTGTGTCGCGGCCAGATTCTGAACGGCAGTCTTACCCTTACGCTCCTCCTGCCTTATCAGTGTTATACCTCGCCCCAGGAAACCGCGCGCTATCGCGTCCGTCCTGTCCGTAGAAGCGTCTGAGGCTATGATTATCTCAAGCTTGTCTCTCGGATAATCCGTGTTATATAACGCCTCCAATATCTTCCTGCGTATACTCGCTTCCTCATTATACGCGGCAATAATAAGGGACACTTTTGGAGTATATGTCATTCCCGCGAAAGCGGGAATCCATTCGTCATTGCGAGCCCCGCCTTTGGCGGGGCGAAGCAATCCCAGTATAACAAGAACCATCAAATACCCTACATATGCGTAACCAACCCAGATTATCGATATCCAAAATAGTATCTTCATATTTTCATACCGTCATTGCGAGGCCGCGAAACGGCCGAAGCAATCCCATCCCTACACCGCTCTCCTTAACACCAATTCCTTCATCCTGTTATACCGCCCGGCTCCCAGGACACGCTTAGCGGCGTTCCTTACCATCTGCTTGGCTCTAAGTACGGCCATGATCCCTGAGTTATCCTCCACAATTGCCGCAAACAGCAGCGCGTCATATTCCCTCTTGATCCCTATTTTCTTAAGCTTTAAAAACCTGGAATTTTCCTTAATAATATTAAACCCGACCTCCGAATAGCATATCCCGTCATATCCCGCTTTCCTTGCCATCGCTCCAACGCGTTTGTCGTAGAAACCCGTGGGAAGCGAAAAGAACGCTATCTTCCCGCATATCTTTTCCTCTAATATCCTCTTAGACTCTACCATCCCATGCTCCAGCTCATCATCAGACAGATCTATGGGAATCTCATGCGTCAGGTTGTGCGAACCTATCTCCATACCGCTATCAGCCAGCTCCTTCACCTGCTGCCAGCTCATAACGTTTTCCTTGCCTACATTCTCCACCGTAATAAAGAACGTGGCTTTATAGCCATACTTCTTGAGAATGGGCAGGGCTGCCTCGATATTACTTACGAGCCCGTCATCAAACACGATACAAACGGCCTTTTTGTCTACGATCCGGCCTATTTCACTCAAGCTAATAGCGCGATATCCGTTAGCGCTCAACCATGCCATCTGAGCCGCAAAGTCAGAATGCTTCAGTATATAAGGCCTATTCTCGGGCCTGGCCTTTGCCATATCAAAATCATCCGGCTTAATATCGTGATATAACAGCAG
>CAZYBX010000141.1:0-2316 GCA_964645565.1 uncultured Planctomycetia bacterium
AGGCGGCGAAGGATAAGGGCGATCTGATAATCTGGCCGGAGACATCGGTCCCGGGGTACCTGTTCGAAGAAGACATATATCTGCGCCTTACCGGTCTGGCGAAAGAAGCCGGTATCCCGCTCCTTTTAGGGCTTGTGCGATACTCCTGGGACGGAGAGGGCGGCGGCCTATATTTTAATACTGCTTCCCTGATGTCCGTTAACGGCAGCATAGAACGTGAATATTCCAAGCTCCACCTTGTGCCCTTCGGCGAATATGTGCCTTTTGAAAAGTCGTTCCCATTCGTCAGAGATCTCATCGACGTCCCTATAGGCGATTTCTCGCCCGGCAGGGAGACCACCGTCTTCGATATGAGGAAGGGCAGCGCCCATATCCAATATGCGGCGTTGATATGCTTCGAGGATATATTCCCGGCGCTTTCAAGACGATTTGCCGCTGAAGGCGCGGATATCCTGATAAATATGACGAACGACGCGTGGTTCAGGGAATCAAGCGCTCAGATGCAGCATGCCCAGGCCTCGGTGTTCAGGGCGGTGGAGAACAGGGTGGCCGTGGTCCGCGCGGCAAACACCGGCTTTTCCTGCTATATCAGCTCCGCGGGAAGGATAGAGGACGCGGTATACGATACCGGGAAGAAAAGTATGTATATAGACGGGTATAAGACGTTTGACGTCAAGACAAGCGGCAGAAAAAGCCTTTATACCCGGGCCGGTGATATCTTCGCGTATATGTGCGTATTATTTGTATTGACTTTTTTTGTTTTTATATATAATATATACCACAAAATTACACGGTAAATACTAATATATAGGGGCGTGGATCATGAAAGACGTTCTTTGCGTCATAATGGGAGGGGGGCAGGGGGCGAGGCTTTATCCGCTTACAAAGGTAAGGGCCAAGCCGGCGGTTCCCATATTCGGCCGCTACAGGCTCATAGACGTTCCGGTGAGCAACTGTCTGAATTCGGGGCTGAACAACATATATATACTCACCCAGTTCAACTCAGAGTCGTTGAATAAACATATATCCAGGAGCTAT
This sequence comes from uncultured Planctomycetia bacterium, assembly GCA_964645565.1. Lineage (GTDB taxonomy): Bacteria > Omnitrophota > Gorgyraeia > JAHIPI01 > JAHIPI01 > BS750m-G14. The sequence continues at coordinate 1,039 of CAZYBX010000141.1, forward strand.
AAGATCGACCCGTTCTCAAAGGGCTTTGTCGAGATCATCGCCGCCGATCAGTCGATGGACAATACCGACTGGTTTCAGGGCACGGCGGATGCCGTAAGAAGAAGCCTGAAGCATTTTAACGACCCTTTCTATAAATACATACTGGTATTATCCGGAGACCAGCTCTATAAGATGGATCTGAGGGACATGGTGAGGTTTCATATCGAAAAAGACTCGGAGATAACGATCGCGTGCAATCCTGTCGAGCCGCAGGATGTCTCCGAGCTCGGAATAATGGGGATCACGGGCAATTTCAGGATCAATAAATTCGAAGAGAAGCCCAGGGACAGCCGCGCCGTGAGCGATATGATGGTCAAAAAAGACGGAAAGGGCTTTTTTCTGGGCTCCATGGGCATATACCTTTTCAACAGGGACGTCCTGGTAGATATATTGAATACGAACCCGAAGTCCGATTTCGGCAAGGAGATAATCCCGGATTCTTTTTCCGCCAAACGGACATACGCGTTTGTGTATAACGGCTACTGGCGCGATATGGGGACTATAAAATCTTTCTATAACGAGAATCTGGCGCTTACGGAGGACATCCCGCCGCTTGACATGTTCGACGAGGACTGGCTCTTTTTCTCGCGCACGCGCTATCTGCCGCCCGCGAAGATCAACGCCTCCACCATCATCAAAAGCATAATCTCGGAAGGGGCGATCATCCAGACCGGGGCGAAGCTGAGGCATTCGGTCATAGGCCTGAGAAGCCGCATAAACACGAATTCAAGCGTGGAAGACAGTATTATCATGGGCAATGATTATTACGAGACGCTTGACGATATTAAATATAATCAATCCAAAAAGATACCATTGCTGGGCGTGGGCGAAAATTGCGTCGTGAAAAAGTCGATAATAGACAAAAACGTGCGGATAGGGGACAGGACCAGGATCATAAACCACAGGAAGGCGGAGAATTACGAAGGCGAGAATTATTGCATCAAAGACGGCATCGTGATAGTGGAAAAGAACGCGGTAATCCCGCCCGGTACCGTGATATAGGAGGTGATATGGCGGAATTAAGGATGGACCCTATAACCGGAAGGTGGGTCATCATAGCTACCGGCAGAAGCAAGCGCCCCGGCAGTTACCATGTGGAAAAAGAACCGAGCTATACTAAGTCGGAGAAATGCCCGTTTTGCGAAGGACATGAAAATATGACGCCTCCGGAGGTATATGCGGTCCGCGGGGCCTATTCCAAACCGAACGCGCCTACCTGGAAGGTAAGGGTAGTGCCCA
>CAZYBX010000141.1:2326-4281 GCA_964645565.1 uncultured Planctomycetia bacterium
TGCCCAATAAATACCCGGCTCTGAATATGGACACGCCGTTCGAAAGGTCATCGGAAGGCTTTTTTACCGGAATGATCGGATACGGAGCCCATGAAGTCGTCATCGAGACGCCGGACCACAAAAAAGAAGCCAGTGAGCAGACCGTCGAGGAGATAAAGGACTGGATCCAGGCGCTCCAGGAAAGGGTAAAGTTCCTTTATAATGAGAAAAAATTCAAGTACGTCCTTATATTTAAGAATAAGGGCAGGGCCGCCGGAGCGTCGCTTTCGCATCCTCACCATCAGCTGATCGCCACTCCCGTTACCCCGAAGCGGGTCAAGGAGGAATTGGTAGGCGCGGCAAAGTATTTTAAGGACAATGAAAGATGCGTCTTCTGCGATATCGTAAAAGAGGAGGCGGCGGTAAGGACAAGGGTCGTCTGTGAAAACGGCGATTTTATCGCGTTCTGTCCTTATGCGTCGAGGTTTCCTTTTGAGACCTGGATACTTCCAAAAGAACATTGCATAGATTTCTATGACGAAAAAGTGGACGGCGGCGCCCTCGCCGGCATTATCAAAGAGGTATTGCGTAGGCTGGGAAAGGCTATCGGAGAGCCTGAGTATAATTATATCCTGCACGCCGCTCCCAACAGGATACCGCGTGAAGGATACTGGGCAACGATCGAGCGCGATTACCACTGGCACATAGAACTTTTTCCGAGGCTGTTAAAGACGGCAGGCTTCGAGTGGGGGACGGGATTTTATATAAACCCGACGCCCCCGGAGGACGCCGCGAGGTTCATGCGCGAGGTAAAATAGGGACAGACCCTATTTTTAAGGAAATAAATATGAAGATACTGCTGGCGGCGTCTGAGGCGGCGCCTTTTTCAAAAACAGGTGGACTGGCCGACGTAGCCGGCGCGCTCCCGGCCGCTCTCCGCGAAACGGCCGATTGCGACGCGAGGGTCATATCCCCGTTTTACAGGATGGCGAAGACCGGCGGCTTCAAGATCGAGAAGGTCAAGGACGTGAAGAACGCCCCGGGGTTCGAAGGCCTGGAGCCTTTCGAACTGTTGCAGACCGAATTAAACGGCGTGACGTTTTATTTCATAGGCAAGGACGCGTATTACGGCAGGGACGGGCTTTACGGAACCCCGCAATCAGACCATCCTGACAATGCCATGCGGTTCAGCTTTTTCTGCAGGGCGGTGCTGGCTTCGATGGCCGATATAGGTTTTTATCCGGAGGTCATCCATGCCAATGACTGGCAGGCCGCTCTGATACCTTCTTATCTCGACGCCTGTTTGAAAAAAGGCCACCCCCTGAAAAAAAGCAAAGTGCTTTTTACCATACATAACCTTGCGTACCAGGGCCTTTTTCCCAGGGATACGGCGGCCGGCATAGGATTGCCTGAAAAGGCGCTGGAAGCGATTATACAGTGGGGTAAGGTGAGTTTCATTAAATCGGGAATAGTCTTCTCGGACGCTGTCAGCACTGTCAGCAAAAAATACGCGGAGGAGATATTGACGCCGGAATTCGGCTGCGGCCTTGACGCGCTTCTTAAAGAACGCGAGGACGACCTGTTCGGGATACTGAACGGGGCCGATTATTCGGACTGGAGCCCGGATACGGACGCGTTGATCCCGGAAAATTACGATGTGAATACGCTTGAGAAAAAACTGAGATGCAAAAGAGAATTGATCGGGCGCCTGGGCCTGGACATCCCGCCCGCCGCGCCGCTGATCGGTTCGGTGGGCAGGCTGGCGGAACAGAAAGGCGTCGATATAATAGCGGAGTCGATCGACAAAATAACGGCCGCGGGAGCGGGGCTTGTTTTATTGGGCAAAGGCGAGGAGAGATACGAAAGCATCCTTAAGGGCATAGCCAAGGAAAAAAAGGGTAAAGTCTCCATCTCCATAGCTTTTGACAACAAGCTCGCCCATATGATAGAGGCGGGCGTCGATATGTTCGCCATGC
>CAZYBX010000142.1:0-3511 GCA_964645565.1 uncultured Planctomycetia bacterium
CTATATTACATATCCTCTCATAGGGACGATCAAAGCGGCCGGTTTCAGCGTAGACCAGCTTCAGGACGTGGTGGAAGGGAAGCTGGCCGAATATATAAAGTTTCCCGACGTCTCCATACTCGTCCGAAAAATGACCGGAGAGGAGAGCATAGGAGTCAGCAGCAGAGATGTCGACGACCTTGTCGTATTTATCGTGGATTATAGCGATGAAAAAATCACTAAGCTGACGGACATCACCGTTGAAGTCGTATCTTCCGCCGGAAATAAAGTCCTCGTATTCGGGGAAGTGGCAACAGAAGGCATCTATCTGTATAAGGGGACGATAACCCTGCTGGAAGCTATTGCTATGGCAGGGGGCGTTAAAACTACGGGAAAGAGAGAAAGCATAATCGTAGTGAGCGGGAATATGACGGATAATCCCATGGTAAAAAAAATAAACCTGTTTCGCATACTCAGAAAAGGGACTTCGGAGACGGATATCGTCCTCAGGCCGAACGACGTCGTATATGTGCCCAGGACATTCATAGCCGATGTAAACAGGTTCTACGCGGATATACAGCCGACCCTGGACCAGGGTATGAGCATATTCGATTGGCGCGATAAATTGAGGTCATGGTACGATCACAGAGCGTCACAATAGCCTAAAGGGGCACCTATGCCGGATGTGCGCGAGGAATTTGAGTTTAACATACAGGATTACATCCAGATATTTTTCAACAGAAAATGGATAATATTCTTCAGTTTTCTGATAGTCTTTCTGGCCGTTTTCATTTATACTAATCTTCAGACCCCCATCTATCAGGCGTCTCTACTTTTCAGGATAGAGACCCAGATCACGCTTCCCTCAGAACTTGTCTTTCCGTCTCCGGAGCTCTTCGCGAAAGTCGAACTCTCTGACTATGTCAGGCGTGTCGCCAGCCGTCCCGTTTTGGAAGAAGCGGCAATAAAGCTGGGATGGCTGAAAAAAGACGACGATATCAAGAAGAAAGATTCTATAACCGACTGGATGGCTGGTCATGTTGAGGCAAGAGAGTTAAAACAGGGCAAGATGGTCAGGCTCTATTTTAAATCGAAAGACCCCCAAGAGGCCGCGGATGTCGTAAATACGATTTTTGACGTCTTCAAGAGGATCAATATCGAGGAGAGGAATCAGCAGGTACGCAAGGTGAGAATATTTGTGGAAAAGGCGCTCGGCGATGTATCGGCTAAACTGAAGCAGCAGGAAGAAAGATTGCGCGAGTTGACTACGGCGGGGGCGATAGGCACCGGAAGCACCATCATAGAGCATATCAACGCGTTGGAAAAACAACGGTCCTCTCTGGCGACCCAATTTACCGAAAAGCATCCCGATATACTGAATTTAGACGAGGAGATCGCAGCGTTAAAGGAAAAGCTGAAAAATCTGCCGAAGGAGGAGTTTGAATACAGGATCCTGGAAAGGGATATCAATATAAACGAGACCCTGTATAACGATCTGAAAGAGAGGGTGCAGGAAGTCCAGATCAAGGAGGTGGAAGAGATAGATAATGTGATCCTGGTGGAGCCGGCAAAGCCTCCTACCTGGATATATTACCCCGACGCCAAAAAGAACTATTTTATTGCCGTCGTGCTGGGACTCGGTTTAGGCGTGGCTCTGGCGTTCATGGCCGAACAGCTGGATACCTCGATAAGAAAGATCGAGGACATCGAGAGTTTTTTGAAGGCGAGCGTTTTGGGGATAATCCCTTATTGCGCCGAAAAGGACAAGGAAAGGGTAAAGTCCAGGAAAAAATGGAAACGTTTTTTCACGAAAGAAAGTAAAGATAAAGAAAAAATAGAGCCTCTGGATGCCCTTGCGCTCGATGAATCCACGGACCAGCGTTTTTTAGAGGCCTTCCGTATTCTGAGCGTAAATCTGCAGATGCGCTTCGGAGAGGTGGGCGGCAGGATAAAGAATAAGATGATAATGGTCACCAGCTGCAGCCCCAAGGACGGAAAAAGCCTGATCACATCCAATCTTTCCGTAATAATGTCGCAGATGGGTTATAAAGTCCTTCTTCTCGATACGGACACAAGGCGCCCTATGGTGCATAAGAATTTCGGTCTAAAAAGCAGCAAAAACGGCCTCACCGATATACTGATGGGCGCGATAGAGCTTGATGGCGGAACGAGGACCGCGACGGACATCATGCTCGCTCTAAGCAATGTCGACAAGATCATGGATAAATCATGGCTTAACAACCTGCACATCATCACGGCGGGCTCCAGTTTTCCGAACCCCGCAAACCTGTTTAATTCCGATAAGATGAACGATATCTTAAATCAGCTGAGGAATAAATATGATATTATCATAGTGGATTCGCCGCCGATACTGACGGTAAGCGAGCCTTCCATATTATGCCCTAAGGTGGACGAAGTCATACTTGTCTTTAAGGCGGGTTTTACCTCAAGGCTTATCCTGAACAGGGCCCGGCTCCAGGTTGAAGGCACAAGAGGCAAGGGTTCACTATCGGGAGTGATCGTGAATAATGCCAGCCCCGAAGCGGAAAGATACAGCTATTACAGATACGACAGGTATTACGGAAAATATTACGGCGATTATTATAAAAAGACGCCGGAAGAAGTAAAAAAAGAGAAAGAGGGCTAGGATGTACGAGGAATATTGGGGCCTGAAAGAAAAGCCGTTTGAAAATACGCCCGACCCCCATTTCATGTATTACTCGAGAAAGCACGAAGAGGCGCTTATGAGGCTTCTCTACGCGATCAAGGAAGAGAAGGGCGCCGCTATGCTGACGGGAGAATACGGCTGCGGCAAGACCGTATTGAGCAGGATCATAATCGATGAATTGATAAAGAACGAGATATACGAAGTCGCGCTTATCATCCACCCGCAGCTTACGCCTATCGAGTTTATTCAGGAGATCATCTATCAATTGGATAACGAGGCCGCGGAGGGGACGAAGCCGCAGCTTCTGCATAGACTGCAGAACATAGTCTATAAAAATTTTAACGACGGGAAAAGGACCGTCATCCTGATAGACGAAGCCCAGATCATAAAGGACGAGGATACGCTTGAGGAGATCAGGCTGTTCCTGAACTTCCAGCTCAATAACAGGTTTCTGATAACCCTGGTGCTGATCGGCCAGCCGGAGCTGCTGGATAAGATAAAGGACATACCGCAGTTGCAGCAGAGGCTGGGCATCAAGTATCATCTTGTCGGCCTTGACCCTAAGGAGACGGAAGAATACATAAGGCACCGTCTTTCCGTATCGGGCGCCAAAAAAGATATCTTTGACAGAAGCGCCCGCGAGGTCATTTATAAATATTCAAAAGGGCTGCCGAGGAAAATAAACAATATCTGCGATATGTGCCTTCTGATCGGATTCGGGCAGGAGGTAAAGATCATCGACAGGGGTCTGACGGAAAAGCTGGCGAAGGACCTGAACGCCTGGGGAGTGACCTATGCCGCGAATGTTTGACATGTTGAAGGGCGGCGGCGACCCGGTTGAATATCTGAAAAAATACCCCGGCC
>CAZYBX010000142.1:3521-4266 GCA_964645565.1 uncultured Planctomycetia bacterium
TGTTGAAGGGCGGCGGCGGCGACGAGATAAAGAAAAAAAGAGAGGATTCTTCCGGCAAGAAGGACCCAGGGAAGAAAAAGGCCCCCGGTCCGCAGAGTATAAATTTTCCGAAGGAGATCATCAGGAAGATCGAGCAGCCGAAAAAGAAGGCGGAAGACCATTCCCTGGTCTCCAAAAAGCTTATTTCCGCGGTGAAAAGGGACGGCGTCGACAAACAGGAAGCGGCAAGGGAGTTATATAAGGACGCCATAGAGACCGCGAAGACGCTTCTTTCCAGGATCAGAAACAAAGAGGACCTTAATCCTTTTATGGATGAGGTGTATGTGATCCTGGACAGGATATTCAACCAGATGCTTATGGGCGATAGAATATTGGATTATATATACGAAGAAAAGGAGGATGAATATTTTTTGCCTTATCATATGGTAAACATGCTGATCCTCTCTCTCTTTCTCGGCATAAAGATGGGTTTTAATAAGTCAAAACTCAAAAATCTCTGCATAGCGAGCCTCTTCTGCGATGTGGGCATGGACGGGATGAGGGAGCTCATCGCGCAGCCGAGAAAGCTGACCGGTGAGGAATACGAGATAATGAAGACCCACGTGGCAAAAAGCCTTGAAGCCGCCGGGAAGATCGATTCGATGGGCGGTATAATAAAGGAAATCATCGAGACGCACCACGAAAGGGGCAACGGTAGCGGATACCCGCGCAGCGGCCAGTCGGACGAGAGAGATGCGTACGCGAC
>CAZYBX010000143.1:0-4237 GCA_964645565.1 uncultured Planctomycetia bacterium
AATATAGGCACAAGAAAGAGGAATTGCTTAACAAAAAGAAGGAATTACAGGAAAGCCTCTCATCAAGTGGCGGACGGGACAATAATTGGTTCGAACAGGCAAAGAGCTTCGTAACTCTATTGAATAAGGCAGGTTACGAAACTCGTGAGGGAAATTTAGAATCACAGAAAGAATTTCTGGAAAAGATTGGTTCGAACTTTATTTTAAAAGAGCGCCGCCTCGTTTTCTCGCCGGAAAAGCTGTTCCGCGAATTTTTGGCAGCCGCCCCCTATGTTAAATGGCGGAGAGGCAGGGATTCGAACCCTGGGTAGCCTTGCGGCTACTCCTGCTCTCCAAGCAGGTGCACTCGGCCAGCTATGCGACCTCTCCGCACTGGTAAGATTATACTATATTTTATAAGATATCACTATTACTTTGTATTCTCTCTCCTTATCTTTTCGTCAAAAAAGTCCAAATCACTTATAGGGAGGATCACCGATGAGCCGATGTTTGCAAGATGAGCGGCGACCCTTTTGAAATAGCGGGCGACCAAAGTGAGACAAACGGCCTCATTCGTCTCAAGCGAGCCCGTCGCCAGTTTTCTGACTATCGCGTCGCATTTCTTCACTATCACGGTCTCCATGTTCAGCACATCCCTGGCGAGGTCTTCATCCGATTCACGGAACGCCCTCCTTGTGGCGGCGAATTCCTCCATGATCTCCTTATCGAGGTCATCGAAGAGCTCCTTGAATTTCTTTTTATCAAGAGGCTTTTTGAGCAGCTCGGTGACTTCATGCAGGTTTTTACAATAGTCTCCTATCCTCTCGGCATCCTTGACGACGCTCATCATCAAAAGACACGCCGGCACGTCGACCGTAGGCTGAAGGGAGAGATGCTCTACGATGCGCTTCCTTATCTCGCGCTCAAGCTTGTTCACCTTTTTGTCCTCGGCGTATATCCTGTCCTTTAAGCCGGGATCGCCCTTCCCCTCCAGAAGTTTACTGACGACCGCGCGGAACATGTCTTCGGTATCATTGCACATCGTGTTGAAATCCTCAAGTATCTGGCTTAAAAATTCCTTGCCTTTCCAGAATGATAAAAAATTCTTAAACATCATCGCCCTCCTGTCTCTTTTATGTCATTTTAGCATGCGAGAAATAAATATCAAAAGTCCGGGTATCCCAAAAAATACTATGAACACATACATAAAGGCGTAGAACGGCTTCCTGTGGGCGATTTCACCCATTTTCCTGGCTAATGAAAGCGGGATCTTCCGCATCGCTTTTACCGGATAAAAGATGATTATGCCGGTTAAATTGAAAATAAAATGAGCGAAAGCAATAGTCACCGCGGCCGCGTTGCCTGTGAGCGAAGCGAGTATGGCCGTAAAGGTAGTACCGATATTCGCGCCTAGTGTGATCGGAAAAGCGTTCTCTACCGAAAGGATGCCCGAGGCCACAATAGGGACCAGCATGGACGTGGTAACGGAACTGCTATGCACGAGAGCCGTAAAAAGCATTCCCATGATCATGACCAGGGCGGCATTTCGCCCCAGTATATTATTCAAAATCGCTTCCGTTCTCCCTATGATCAGCGATCTCATGACCCTCATGCCGTAAAACAGCGAGAGGAAAAGGACGGTCAAGGCCAGTATAAGCATGAAAAAACTCGCTATTTTAAGCGGTATGTGCATGAGGTCGATAAAGACCCCATGAATAGCCTTTATGCTCGGCTTTATTATAAAATCCAGCGGATTCTTAACATCCAGACCGGAGAATTCACAGAATCGCGCGGCAAGAAAACCGGCAGTCCGCTCCAGATAATGTGTAGACAATTCAAGCGGCAATAGGATCATTGCCGTCAGCAAATTAAAGAAATCATGTACTGTGGAACAGCTAATGGCGCGCCTGAACTCCTCGCGCCTGCTGAAATGCCCCAGCGCCACCAGGGTGTTGGTGACCGTAGTGCCGATATTGGCTCCCATTATAATAGGGATGGCGCATCTTACGCTAAGCGCGCCGGAAGCCACAAATGCGACAATCGTCGAGGTAACGGTGCCCGAACTCTGGACGATACTCGTCGAAAGAAGCCCTACAAAAAAACCTATAAAAGGATTCGACGTAGTCCTGATAAGGGTCTCGGCAAAACCGCTGCCGAACCCCTTGAAAGCATGGCTCATCAGGGATATGCTTAAAAGAAACGTATATAATAGCATGACGACAGACAATATCTTGATACTACGAATTATCTTATTTTCCTTTATCGCATCTTGTACCATTGTCCTCCTTTCCCGATGTTTTTAATCTTTTTAAATGCTGGCGGAGGAGGTAGGATTCGAACCCACGGTGGACACGAGGCCCACAACAGTTTTCAAGACTGCCGCTTTCGGCCGCTCAGCCACTCCTCCGATCGGTATATATTATTATAGCCTATAAAAACAACTGCCTGAAAATTCCTCTGTATATATCCAGAGACTGCGCATACGCGCCGCTCATGAAAGAACGAAAAGAAAAGCCTTCGAACAGGACTCCGAACGCGAGCGCCACCGCCGTCACGTTGACCACATATATCAGGACCGAGGATGTAAGATATCCCGCTTTTATGAGATCCGGCTGCCTGGTCTTCAGAGTATCGACAGTCATCACGATATGAAAAGCGAGGGTCAGGCCCAGAAAAAGCATAAAATACGAAGGGGCTATTATTCCCTCGGCGAAGATGTGATTTATCAAATAATAGATCAGCATCAACGCCAGCGAATACACCGGTATAAAATACGGGCTTAGAGATATAAAGAGGTTCGACTTGCTCGTCGTGATGCTCCCGCCGTCCGGGGAGACCTTAAATGAGGTCACTTTGCCCAAACAGAGCCACGTAGCGATGGCATGCATCGTCTCATGGCCAAGCACATAAATATACACGGGTTTGAATATGAAAAGCTGTATGAAGCAATATATCCCTATGCCCAGCAAAAAGTATTGCTGCCCCTTTGACAAAAAGACATCGATATTTCCGAATTGCCCGTAGAAGGCCCTGGAAAAACTCGCCACGAGCGGCAGTAACAATATTCCTATGATCGTCTTGATAGATCTTCGCATCTATGTCAAGCGGGTTTTATTTCCTTAAGGCCGTCCATATACGGCTGTAATATTTTAGGGATCATTACCGTCCCGTTTTTCGTCTGATAATTCTCGATCAACGCGATGAGAAGCCTGGCTGTAGCCACTCCGGAGCCGTTCAGCGTATGCACATAAGAAAGCTTCTGGGTCTCTTTATCCCTGTACCTGATGTTTGCCCTTCGAGCCTGAAAATCCCCGAAGTTGCTGCAGCTTGATACCTCAAGGTGGGCCTTGCTTCCCGCGGCCCACAGTTCGATATCATAACATTTCGTAGCCGCAAAACTTATGCCCCGGGTAGCGAGCATAGTGATCCTATAAGGCAGTTCAAGAAGCTGTATCACCTTTTCCGCGTTTTGAAGCAGTGACTCGAGCTCATCATAAGAAGTCTCCGGTCTTACGAATTTGACCATCTCCACCTTATTGAACTGATGGACTCTTGTGAGGCCTTTTGTGTCTTTGCCGTATGAACCCGCCTCCCTCCTGAAACAAGCGCTGTATGCCGCATAATATATGGGAAGCTTTTCTTCGGGTATCACCTCATCCCTGTGCATATTGGTCACGGGAACCTCGGCAGTTGGTATCAGAAAATAGTCATCATCCTTCAGCCTATACATATCTTCTTCCAACTTGGGCAGCTGCCCGGTTCCTGTCATGCTGTCCCTATTCACGAGAAAGGGCGGGAAGACCTCTTTATAACCGTGCTTTTTAGTGTGCAGATCCAGCATGAAGTTGATAAGCGCCCTTTCAAGCCTCGCGCCGAGCCCTTTATAGAGAATAAAAAAGGACCCTGTGATCTTTGAGGCCCTTTTAAAGTCGATTATATCTAAAATATCGGCAAGTTCTATGTGAGTGCGGGGCTCAAACTTAAATTTGGGGACTTTTCCAAATTCCTTTACTACCTTATTTGCGTCCTTTTCAGAGCCGATTGGAACCGATTTATGGGGAATATTTGGGATTATTAGTAAGAAATAGTTGATTGTAGACTCTATTTCCCCCACTTTAGGTTCTATTTCCTTTATATTTTGGGAAATGATTTTAATCTCCCTTTTTTCTAGATTTACATCCTCCTTTTTTGCTATTTTTTGGCCTATTTTTTGGGACATGAGGTTCTTTTTATGCTTAAGGGCCTCCATTTTCGTAAC
>CAZYBX010000144.1:0-4236 GCA_964645565.1 uncultured Planctomycetia bacterium
ATTCGATGAAGCGCTGGCCGAATCCGGCATAGATACAGGTACTTATACGGTAAATGTACGCCTCGTTACAGGCAATGACCAGCTCATGAGCTGGGAGCCGGCATTGGGCAATACCTATACGATAGTGATAGACGTGGACGCCTTGAGAAACATAGATATCCTCAAGGCAGACCTGAAGGAGGAGATGACTCACATCCTGCATATTACGGCAGAGGGTCTGACCCCGCCGAGTGCACTGGAAAGGCTCGCCTTCGCAGACATCCTGCGGCGGGCGGATGACCCAGCGTATTTTGCCGGGCTCTTATCGGATCCGGGGGCCGGCCCCTTGTATAGAGAGGATATGGTGAATGTCCTTATGCAATCCGGAGACACCATGAGCGCGGCGAGGTTCCTTCAGATATTCGATTATGTCGCCTTCGAGACCTGGAGCGAAGTGAGGACTGACGTGCAGAAGATATCGGACTTCGACAAGCTGACAGCCGTCAGAAAAGCCGGATATCTTGCCGCGCTTCTCGCGGACAACCAGATAGACGATTTTGAGTTCAGCCGCGTGCTTGTGGAAAGCATCGCCGAAAACGGGGATTTCGATCAGGTCATGACAGAGCTTTCCTACGCGCTCGGAAGGGATTACGGCCCGGCGCGCGGCATGACCGGTGAGAGGATAGCCGAAATCATATCAGAAGTCAAGAGTTGGCGCGACGCCGCGCTATCCGGCGGCGAAAATAGCCGCCACCCGTATGTCCTGGCCCTCTCCTACGGCTCTACTCAGGAATACGACTCTGACGGCGCGTTTATTAAGGGAGTATATCGCTGGGAGACAGGCGTATGCATGCAGGCCGCCCTCAATATGGTCATGGCGGCCGGTGAAGATATTAGCGTCGCGCCCGAGCTATCCCCGATACACATGGCATGGGATGTATTGCGGGACCGTTCGCTCCCGGCCGCGGAGAGGATAGAAGCCGCGGCGGCGCTGATCTATTATGCCGAACAGGCCACTGATGAGACGAGAGAACTTTTAATGGATATAGTAATGGATATCCTGTGCGATGAGGCGAGGGAAGAGGATGAGTTTGTGCGGGTAAGCATGGGCACAGCGCTCGGCAATCTTGTCCGGAGCGCGGATATAACCTCTCAGGCCCTACAGAGAAAATTTGTGGATATCGTCAGGTCCGTCTTCATCGGTCCGAATAAATATATGGAAGTCTCTCATCTGGGCCTGCGCCGTGAAGTGGCGGATGCCCTCTGCAGTTTCTGCGCTGCCAGTTCCGTGACCGACCCCGCCATCCAGGCCGATATCATGAACGTGGCCGATGAGGTATTTATGGCCGGGGAAGTGGATTTTCCGACCTTCCAGAGCCTGTTTGAAACTCTTTGGCATCTCTATGATGAGGTAAATGTGGATGACCTCGCGCGTTATCCGGCGCTCACCCGTATCCTCTCGGCCGCGGACCTTTATGAGCTCTCAGGCGGCGATGATTACTGCATGCAGACCCTGCATGTCCTCGTTAAGGCAGGCTATCTCCACGGCGAGATGTTCGCTATCTTTGCCGACATCCTAAACATGCTTTCTGATAACATGATGGACGCCACACATAGGATAGATGTGATATACAAGGTAAAGGAATACCTGGACGCGCAGTCGATCGATCAATATCACGCGGTCATAGTTGCGCGGCAGTTAAAATACAGGCTTGAATTTGTGCAAACGCTCGGCATCGATATATATGAATGCGCTTCGTATACAGGGTTCTTTGACAGCTACCCGGCGCTTTCCTCGCTGTTCAGCGGCCTCGGTCTCTCGGACAGCCCGCTGTGGGGTTTGCGCGAGGCGGCACTTAGCAATGATGTCTCGGCTGAGTACGCGGTAAGCGCGCTGAAGCTCCTCGCCGAAAAAGACTTCGCCTCGGCCGCGCCCATAGCCACACCGTCGCTCAGCGCCATCGCGTTCCAGGCGTGCGAAGCCCTGCTCTACATCGTTGAAAACCACACTTCAGTAGAAATCAGAGCCGGCGCGGTAGAGGCGGTAAACGGCCTTAAGACTGCCTCCGAGTCTTTCACTTACGGCATGCACTATATAAGTCCCGGGGTCATGGATATATTCGCATCCGAGCTGGAGCCGGAGATGCTCGCTGGAAATATTTTATATACAGGCGACTCTGAGAGGCCTGATGCTATGATACTCGAAAGCGGCGTCGTGTTGATGGCGGCGGCCAATGACGCGGCGGATGACATAGATACCCTGGTCGACTTATCGATGCAATCCGCGGATGAGATCGATGAATACTGGGCAAAGGACATCATACTCGAGGCGCTGGGCGAGGCAATAAACAACGAGCTGTCGGATGACGCCAAACTGCTGGACGCGGCGGATAAGCTGAATTCCATACCGCTTTATTTCGATGACGAGCTTGTGGATATAAGGGCTCATTTCAAAAACAATATCATCACGGTGAGAAGGGAATCTTTGCAGAGACTCAACGCGTTATTGCGGGCCAGCCCGCGGCCGGTCGACGACCTTGTGTTCGCGAGCGGCGTAGTCTTAAGAGCCGATGTGGACGCGAACGGCGCTCCGCTTAATTTCATAAATATAGAAACCCAGCCCGATTTAAGAGACGAGATGACGCATTTGAGGCTTCTCCATCTTTACACGAACGACCTTGTCAACATAAAAGCCGAACTGCTTGCCGTGGCGGTCGAGCTCAAGGCAATGGATTTCCAGAGCCTTTTGTGGATGCTGCCGAGCGACCAGTGGGCGAGTTTCGGAGCTATGAACGGGCTTGAGCAGCTGGCATGCGCCCTGGGCATCAGGGAAAAACAGCTCGGCGAATACGAACCCATGTATATGATGCATCTCGTATATGAGATAACGGCGGAATTCGAGAGATTGGAGGCAAAGGAACGGGGAGACGTGCAAACCGATGAAGAGTATGTCTACGATACGTTTTACGGCGCCGGGTTCAAAAACAGCCATCCGCGATTCGACACGCTCAAGGCAGAGCTGAGGACTATAAACAGCATAAACATAAAGATTGTCGACGAAGAAGAGCGTTTCCGGCCCGCGGCGAGCGCGGAGGAGCTTAATCCTTCTCCGGACGCGGGTGAGCCTGCTCCTGAAATAGACAGCCGCGGGACAGAGGTCAAAAAGGACGCCCTTGGCAGGGTCTGGCGCGTCATAGACCCGAACGGCAATATAGTGGAGGAATACGAGTACGACGGCGAGACAGAGATAATAAGGAACGCGACGCTGCTCAATATCAAGACCGGGAAGACGGTCGAGCTCGAGAAGTATGAGCACTTTTCTTCCGAAGGCAGGAACGACTATTATTTCGAGATTTATCAAGACGGTCGGTCGACAGGCGGGTATATTTCCTTTGTTATATATACTGAGGAAAATAAATATCAGCCCCTTGGAATCAGCGCCGGCATAAAAGAGGGGGAAGGTATCGCCGAGACCGTAATAAACTGGCTGGCCCGCCATGCGGGCTACAACGGCGTACCGCTTATCGAATGTATAAACACGAGAGACCCCGCCGTAGTTTATATGTTAAAGTCCGTAATGAAGGATGCCAAGGTCCATGTGGGGGAAGGCTGGCCGTCGATAGATAGCGTAAATATATATGAGGAATTCGGCCCGCTCACGATAGAGACTGCCGCGTACGGGGCAATATATGTGAAAGTGGCGGGCGGCGTGGTAGATGATTGCGACGGACATCCGGAATTGAAAGGCGCGGCGGTAGAGATTGCGGACGACGGGGCCGTTATTATAAAATCCGCCTCCGGAGATGTCGCGGGCACATTGATCCGATTCGGAATGAACATATATCTGCAGGGCACGCCTGACCCCATATCGATATGCGTTGATCCTTCCGGCGCTATCACGCAATACAGGGCGAAGAGCCAGAAGCTTTACAGGAGAGTGTATCCTGACGGCACGCGCATAGATTTTGTGTATGATAAAGACGTCCTCAGTAAGGTGACCGGCACAGTCGAGGCGCTCGACAACGCGGCGAAAGATGAGGAATTGACCGTCAGGGTGCTCGCGATAGAAGCCCTGAAGTCACTCGGCACGCCTGAAGCGGCGGCCTCGCTCATGGACCTGATAGAAGAAGGCGGCCCGGCAGTGCTTGAAGAAGCCTGCTACGCTCTTATAACCATGACTCAGCCCGAAGGCGCGGAGCCCGGCTCGCTCGGCAGAGACGCCCACCTGCGCGGCCAGCTGTTCTTTGACAACCTTGC
>CAZYBX010000145.1:0-4204 GCA_964645565.1 uncultured Planctomycetia bacterium
GTGTCTTCATCGCCGGGCAGGTTGGTCTGGATTAACTGGACGCGGGACGTATCCTTGACCATAAGGACGCCGTAGCCGCGCTTTCCACTTTTCAGGGCGGTTTTACAAGGATGCCGGAGAAGGGCAAAGAGGATGAGTATAGAAAAATAAGAACAGGCTTCGGGGGCAGGCTGTGCTCTATCGTGGATGACGCGTACCGCTTAAAATATAACGAGGACATACTCTTCACGGTAAAACCGCCGAGGAGAAGGGTCAGAAGCCTGTTCAGGAACCTCGCGGGAAGGGATGTCAGGATCGAGAGATTCGGATGGCCCGCGGATCCCGAGGTATGCTTCCCGGATCGCGTACCCGGTAACGAAATAAACATATTTGTCGACCATAGCTGGTACGGGGGCAAAATGGATTGTTCGCAGATGTATTTCGGCGCTTTTAAGGAGGTCATAGGCCGTTATCCGAAATCGAGTTTCAACGTCTACAGGCAGAATAATAACGGCATCGAAAAGTGGGACTTTAGCGGCGGGCTTAAGGAAGCGAAATACAGGCGGGACGCAAAAGTGCCGTATATCGACATCATAAAGGCCTACAGAAGATGTCATATATTCTGCGTCACGCACCCCGAGAGCGCCGGGCTTGCCGCGGTCGAAGCGGCCATGTGCGGCGCGAAGCTTTACGTACCTTCGTTTTTTATCAGGTCTTTTATTTCAAGGGACCTGCTCGGCGACGGCGTCGAATATTCGAACGTCAGTATGACAAAAGAGAGTATTATCCGGGCCCTGAG
The DNA here is from genome assembly GCA_964645565.1 of uncultured Planctomycetia bacterium. Lineage (GTDB taxonomy): Bacteria > Omnitrophota > Gorgyraeia > JAHIPI01 > JAHIPI01 > BS750m-G14. The sequence goes on from CAZYBX010000145.1 coordinate 779, forward strand.
CGCCGACATTGAAAGAGGGCTGGACAGGGAGAGGGTCCGGCAGAGACTTATGCGCAATAATACGTGGAAGGGCGCGGCGCTTAATATACGTAAAATCCTGGAAGGCTCCGGCGCAGGCGGATGGACGGGATGAGAAATAACGGGAAGACTAAAAGAGTACTCTTGATAAACCCTCCGTATGAGAGGCTGAAGGGTTTTTCGGTAGAGAGCATACCGCTGGGGCTGTTATATATTGCTACCGTTTTAAAGGGCGCCGGTTACGACGTCAAGGTCTACGACGCGGACACGGATTTCAGCGGCAAAGGCCTGGCCTATACGAACGTAAACCGCGCCCGGAGCCAGAAGAGCTATAGAGAAGCCCTGAAAGACAAGACGCATCCCTGCTGGAGCGACCTGAAGCGCGTGATCGGAGAATATAGCCCGGATTTCGTGGGCGTTACCATGATGACGCCCGCCCACTCATCGTGCAGGGAAGTCTTTAAGATAGCCAAAGAAACGTCTAACGCAGTATTGCTGGCCGGAGGGCCGCACGTCACTATTACCGGCGCGAAGGTGATGGATGACAACCCCGAGATAGATTTCGCTTTTTCCGGTGAAGCGGAATACGCGCTCTGCGAATTTATGAAGGCTTATTCCGGAGAGACTCCCGATTTTTCGCGGGTCAAAGGCCTTATGTACAGGCAGGCGGGCGAGGTCCGTTTTAACGGTAAGGCCGACAGGATAGACGAGCTCGATAGGCTGCCGGTCCCCGATAGAGGGCTTTTACACAACAGCGAAAAATACGGTAAGGACAGATTGAGCTTGATGGTGGGAAGCCGCGGATGCCCGTTCTCGTGCGCCTTCTGCGCCTCAGTGCCTTTATGGGAACGCAAGGTCCGCCTGCGTTCGCCGAAGAACATAATGAAAGAACTGGATCACCTTGTGCAGAGGTATGACACGAGCTCGTTCGGGTTCTGGGACGATACCTTTACCACAAACAGGCGCTGTATCATGGAATTCTGCGGGCTTGTCGAAAAAAAATACGGGGCAAGATTGAGCTGGGACTGCCTTACGAGCGTGAATTGTCTCGACGAAGAAGTGCTGAAGGCGCTCAAGCGTTCGGGGTGCAAAAGGATAAGGATAGGCGTGGAGTCGGGAAGCGACGATATATTGAGGAAGATCAAAAAGAACATCACGACCGCGCAGGTCATGAAAGCGGCCGGCCTTATCAGGAGGCACGGGTTCTGGCTGCACGCGTATTTTATGGTCGGCATGCCTCACGAGACGGAGGGCGACCTGAGAAAGACGATAGATTTTATAAAAGAGCTCGATCCCGACTCTCTTAACCTCTGCACTTTTACCCCGTATCCAGGGACCGAACTATACGATCACGTCCTGGAGCACGGCCTGATGCCGCCGGGCGCGGATTACTCGATATACGATTCCATAGGCCACCACAGCACGGACTCTTTCTTTTTGCGGAATATCGAAAGGGAAGACTACATGCGGCTGCTCGACGAGGCCCTTAAAGCCGCGACGGATATATCCAGCAGATGGACCGCGCGTAAACTATTGCTTAAGGCAAGGATGGCGACGCCCGACAAGATCAGGCGCGCGGCCAGAAAGGTTTTAAGCCTGAGATGAAGGTAGCGCATCTTATATCCAATTATTTCCCTAATATCGGCGGGGCGCAGGGGCTTGTCCATGAGCTGGCGAACAGGACCGTTGAAAGGGGACATACTGCCGTAGTGATCACTCCGACGGCCGGCGGTAAGCGCGACGGCAGCTTTAAATATGAGATACTGCGCATAAACCCCGTGCTTAACCGCATCCTTTTTTTCAATTACCGTTTAGGAAAGGCGTATCTTGAAAGGATACTGGCGAGGATCCAGAAAAGATACGGTTTCGACCTCTGGCAGGTGACTGTGGGCTATCCCCTCGGGGCGGCATCAGCCGATTTTTTTGACAGAAACGGTGTTCCCTGCATCCTCCGCTGCGCGGGCGAGGATATACAGATGTCGCCCGGTATTGATTACGGATACCGTCTGAATAAGGCGGTGGACGATAGAGTAAGGTCTGAATACCGGAGGTTTTCGGCGTTGATAACGGCGAGTGAGGGGACGAAAAGTGATTATCTCGACATAGGCGTTCCGGAGGAGAAGATCTTTATCATACCCAACGGCGTCGATTGCGCGAGATTCCGGTCCGATATAGATAGAAAGGCGGTAAGAGACGGACTCGGCCTTAAGGAAGACGAGAGGCTTATAATCACGGTCGGCCGGAACCACCGGAAAAAAGGATACGGGCATATACCGCGGATAATATCCAGGCTCGCCGATAAGGGGATGCGGTTCAAATGGCTTTTGGTCGGCAAGGGCTGTGATGCCGTGAAGGCTTTAGCGGATAAGGAAGGCGTAGGGGGGTATCTGATAATAAGAGAGGTGGCTGCCGGCTATGATTTTAAAGATAAGCCCCAAATACCCGGTGAAGAGTTGATACGATACTACAGGGCGTCCGACATGTTTATATTTCCGACGTATATAGAGTTATTCGCGAAGGTCGTCATCGAGGCCATGGCGGCGGGTCTCGCCATAGTGACCACAGACGCGCCGGGCGTAAATGACCTTATAAGAGACGGCGTAACCGGATTGAAATGCGGGGCCGGCGATACGGACTGCATGGCGGAAGCCGCCTCAAGGCTTTTTTCCGACAGGGCATTGGCTGAAAAGTTAAGCGAAAATGTTTTGGATGAGGCGCGGAATTACGACTGGGACAGGATCGCGGACAGCTATCTCGATCTGTACTCAAAGACCGCGAAGCCCAGGGCCAAAATAGCGCATATCATAACGGATCTGGATATCGGCGGCGCCGAGATGATGCTTCTCAGGACCCTGCGGAATTTCAAGGACAATAAATACGAGCACATAGTGGTATCGCTTCACCCGGACAGAAACGTCTTGAGGGAGGAGATAGAGAAAGAGGGGATCAGGGTATATTCTCTCAGCCTCGGGGCGATGAACCTGCCCGCCTCATTCTTCAGGCTGCTGTCTATATTGAGGAGAGAGCGGCCGAAGATAGTCCATAATTATCTTTTTCACGCCGACATCGTCGGAAGGATCGCGGCGCGGCTGGCGGGCGTGCCTATAGTCGTCTCTTCCATGCGGAACGAGAACATAGGCGGAAGGCTGCGCGAATTATTATTGGGCGCCACCGATTCGGGGGTGGACAGGGTGACCGCCGTCTCGCGCAATGTGGCCGATGCCCATTTAAAAAAGGGGACTACGAAAAAAAAGGCGATAGATGTGATCTATAACGGTATAGATACCGGAGATTACGGGCGGCGGGACGCAAGGGGCATCAGGGAGGGGCTCGGAATAAGCGCGGAGACTTTCCTCATAATCACAGTCGCGAACCTTGAACCGAAGAAGGGCCATGCACTCCTCTTTG
>CAZYBX010000146.1:0-4198 GCA_964645565.1 uncultured Planctomycetia bacterium
ATCTATCAGCACGTTGTTGGTACGCTTCTGTTTTAACCTTCCGGATATTTGGGAGATCATGTTTAGTCTGGTTTATCGCTTATCGTTGATCGTTTATAGTTGATCGTTGATCTTATAAATCCATGGCAGCTTTTACTATCAACGATTAACGATAAACGAACTGGCGAAGAGCCTGTTAAATACCATGCTGCGAATCTGCTACAGCCCCCTCGCCTTGTCTACGCTGTGAAGATGACTTATCGCGAGCGCGAGGGCGTCGGTCACATCTTCGGGTTGCGGCTCTTTTCTCAGCCGCAGAAGCGTCTTGACCATCCCCGCCACCTGCTTCTTGCTGGCCCTGCCCCTTCCGGCTATGGAGCTCTTTAAATGCGTGGAGGCATAACTGACAAGCTCTAAATCATATTTTCCGCACAAAAGGCAGACCGTGCCGCGGGCATGGCCCATGAGGATCGCCGTCACCGGGTGTTTGTAATGCGAATATATCTTCTCGAGCACCAAAACGTCGGGCCTGTACTCTTCAACTATTTCGCATAGACCGTCGTAGATCTTGCGAAGCCTGTCGCCGATAGGCCGGCCGGAGGATGTCCTGATGACCCCCGCTTCGACCAATCGCATACCGGACCTTTCGCCCTCGATGAGGCCGTAACCCGTGATATTAAGGCCCGGGTCTACTCCAAGTACTCTCATAGCCTGTCACGCGCTTTCGTTGATGCTGTCTTTCATGATATCGTCCGGGATGTCGAAGTTCGCATAAACGTTCTGCACGTCGTCATTGTCTTCGAGCTGCTCTATCAGCCTGAGTAACTGCTTGGCCTGGTCGCCCGCTACCTTGACCGTGTTTTTAGGTATCATGGTGATCTCGGAAGATTCTATCTTGATCTGGTTCTTCTCAAGCGCGTTTTTGACGTTCTCGTAATCATGCGGCTGGCTTTTGACTTCGAAGGTATCGCCTTCCGAGAAGAGGTCTTCCGCTCCGGCGTCAAGTATTATAGACATCAATTTATCTTCGGTCACACCGGCTTTATTCACGACAAAGAACCCCTTTTTCTCAAACAACCAGTTTACGGAGCCCGAACCCGCGAGGTTGCCTCCGCATTTAGAGAATATATTCCTTACTTCCGCGGTCAATCTGTTTTTATTGTCTGTCAACCCTTCGACTAAAATAGCGACTCCGCCGGGCCCGTAACCCTCGTATGTGACCTGCTCGTATGTAACGCCCGGGAGTTCGCCCGTGCCTTTCTTGACCGCCCTGTCTATATTGTCCGCCGGCATATTGGACTCTTTTGCCTTCTGGATCGCGAGCCTGAGGGCGGGATTGGCGTTGATGTCTCCTCCGCCGTTCCTGGCGGCGACGGTTATCATCTTTATCACCTTCGTAAAGACCTTCCCGCGCTTGGCGTCTGTTGCCGCCTTCTTATGTTTTATACTGGCCCATTTGGAATGTCCGGACATCTTCTACCCTTTCTTTTTAGATCATTCTTCCTTTTCTTCTTCCTTTGCCTGTTTTGCTTTCTGAACTATCTGCTGGGCGATGTTGGAGGGCACCTGTTCGTAGTGCGAGAACTTCATCGTATACGTGCCCCTTCCCGCCGTTATCGATTTCAACTCATTGGCGTATTTGTACATCTCGTCAAGCGGTACTTTCGCTTTTACCGTCTGGACACCCTCTCCGGGTTCCATCCCGAGTATCCTTCCTCTTCTTGAATTCAGGCTGCCCGTCACGCTTCCCATAAACTCCTCGGGCACCATAAACTCCACATCCATTATGGGCTCCAGCAGTATAGGCTTCGCCTTCTGGCATGCTTCCCTGAAAGCGCTTCTGGCCGCTATCTGGAACGCTATGTCCTTGGAATCCACGGGATGGGTCTTGCCGTCGTATACTACGGCCCTGACGTCCACTACGGGATAACCGGCCAAAGCGCCGGATTCCAGCGCCTTCTTTACTCCCTTTTCGCAGCTCATGACAAACTGCGCGGGGATCGCCCCGCCTACGACTTCGTCGACAAATTCAAAACCCGTGCCGCGCGGCAGCGGTTCAATCCTCATCCATACTTCGGCAAACTGGCCCGCGCCCCCGGTCTGTTTTTTATGCCTGTATTGCGAGTCGCCCTTGCCTATGATCGTCTCTTTATAGGCCACTTTCGGCGTTCCTATATCCACCTGGACGCCGAATCTTTCCATTAGCCTCGCTATCATTATCTTCAAATGCAAATCGCCCATGCCCGATATGATAAGCTCTTTAGTCTGGGCATCACGGTCCATCTTAAAGGCCAGGTCTTCGGCGGTCAATTTATGCAGCGCGTCCGATATCTTGTCTTCGTCGGAGCGCGTTCTGGGTTTTACCGAAAGCGACATAACGGGTTCCGGAATGACGATTTCCGGAAACGTAACCGGCGATTTTTCGTCGCAGAACGAATCACCGGTCAGGGTATCTTTTAATTTAGTCACGCAGCCTATGTCTCCGGCGCGCAATGCGTCCACGGAGGTCAATATCTTGCCTTGTATGGTGGAAAGCTGGCTGATCTTCTCCTTTGAGCCCCTGGTCGCGTTATAAAGCGTGGAATTGGAAGTCACGCTGCCCGAATATATTTTGAAGATCGTTATCTGGCCGACATAGAGGTCTGAGATGGTCTTGAATACCTGGGCGGCGAATGTCCCGTCCTTCTTCGGTTCCACGTTTACGGCTGCATTATCGGCGGGATTTATGCCTTCTTTGGCCGGGGCATCTGCGGGTGAGGGCAGGTAATTCACTATCGCGTTCAGGAGCTCTTTTACGCCTGCGCCTTTCAGCGCGGAACCTCCGATTATGGGAATTATCTTCCCGGCTACTACGCCCTTTCTAAAGGCGCCTCTTATTTCCTCTGTAGAAAGCTCGCCCTTATCGAGGTATTTCTCCAGCAGGGCGTCGTCGCTTTCCGCAACGCCCTCCACGAGCGCCTGGCTTTCTTTTTCGGCCCGCTCCTTATCTCCGCCCTGAAGCGCGCCCATCCCTTCTTTTGTGAGGAGGTTCGCCGTACCTTTGTACGATGCTTCCTTGCCGACCGGGTAGCCTATTACGATGCATCTCTTTCCGTAATTTTTCTGAAGCGCCTCGACGCATTTGGTGAAATCCGCATGCTCCTTATCCATCTTATTCACAAAAATCACCGCCGGAAGGCCGCGCTTCTCAATAAATTTGAACGCCTGGATAGTCCCTATTTCCACGCCGTTTGCCGCATTGACCAGGATGACTGCGGCCTCAACAGCCGTAAGTCCCGCTATGACCTCCCCCATGAAATCCGCATAACCGGGCGCGTCGATCAGATTCACTTTCACGCTGCCGTGCGTCAAATTCAACACCGAGGAATTGATCGAGGTCTTTCGCTCGATCTCATCCTTATTGTAATCGGCGGCAGTGTTCCCCTCGTCTATGCTTCCGGGTTTCGGTATCGCTCCGGCCTCGCTTAAAAGATGCTCCGCAATGGTAGTCTTGCCGGCCTGGGAATGGGATAAAAGTATGACGTTTCTTAAATCCTTCGCCTCAAATTCCGCCACTATTCACTCCTATGGTTTTAATTCTTGGCTTATAGCTATATAATTACACGAAATATACTATATCTCATGGAAAAAAGAATGTCAAGAAGGAAAAGTATATGGTCTATGGCTTATGGACGTAGACAAAAAAAAGGGGACAGGCTACTTTTTTGTAGCTTGTCCAATGCAGCAAAAAAGTAGCCTGTCCCCTTTTTTTTAAATTAACCCGGCAGCGACTTACTCTCCCACACCGCTTCCAGTGCAGTACCATCAGCGCAGAAGGGCTTAACTACCGTATTCGAGATGGGAACGGGTGTTTCCCCTTCGCCATATACCACCGGGAAATAAATGAGCGCATAACTTACGGAGTCCCGGCATTCTGGGACGACGTAAGTTATATGCGCGAATTTATCCTGAGAACGCGACGAACAGGAGCGTTCGAAGGATCTCAAAAATTAACAATATATATCGATGTAGCCGGAATAGCTTTTCATAATTGCGCGGTCACCAGGTCACAAGGTCACCATGTCACCCGAGTTACTGGTGACTTGGTGTCCTTGTGACGTGGTGACTTTAAAAAAAGTGGTCAAGCCGCTCGGCAGATTAGTACCAGTAAGCTTAACCCTTTACAGGGCTTACACATCTGGCCTATCAACCTTGTAGTCTTCAAGGTGTCTTTGTCCCG
>CAZYBX010000147.1:0-4179 GCA_964645565.1 uncultured Planctomycetia bacterium
GCCGGTTCCGATTGCGGGCAAAAAATTAGCCCTACCGGTACCTGTAGGGCTAATCATCGGATATGGCTCCCCCCGGAGGACTCGAACCTCCGACACGGTGGTTACGTTTGGCCCCTATGTTTCCATAAGGAACGGACTATCTCATTGCCATGGCTTTCGCTTTAGGCAGCGGGTATATAGTCTCTGCACGTTTATCCCGGTTTCCCGGGAACTTAGCTCAGGATTACCCTGGCCTTGCGGCTTTAGGCTTCCCTGAATTAGCCCGCTGTTTCAATCCCGGTTTCCCGGGAAAGCTGCCAGCATTGTGAGATCCTGTCTTCTGGCGGTCGAATTTCGATAAAATCTGTCCGCCAGAAGACAGGATCAATTCGACCATATGACTTACGTCACAACCTGTAAAGAATCGAGTTCCGTAAGTCATGGTCTCATTGACAGCCACCTGCTCTACCAACTGAGCTAGGGGGGAATGAATTGTAAAGAACAGTCCCCCTGCCTTTCACCAACTGTCCCGCAGTAGCCTACTAAGATAGGTGCGGGATAAATTCGCACTTATGACTTACGTCACAGCCTGCTGAAAATCATGTTCCGTACGTCATGTGCTCATTTAAGCTAGGGGGGAATGAATTGCAAAGAACGGTGTGAAGACATTATAAAAAAGCCCAAATGTGTTATAAATTATACGTTATGGAGGGGGGTTTGTCAATATGAAAGGCCGGCGGGCCCGAATGCCCTTGACATATTATCCCTGCTGGTATAAGATATACCCCTATTCCCTCAAACAATCCCCCAATCACAGGAGGTGCGTATGGATTTCGAGAAGTTCGACAAGCCGGAAGACCTGTTTAAAAACATAAATCTTAAGATCCCGCAATTCCGGCTCAATAAGGGCATCTTTCCCATTATAGCGGCCGTTATAGCCCTGGTTATTATGGCTACCGGTATATATTCTACGGGGCCGGACGAAGTGGGGATCATAAGGCGCTTCGGGAAATATGTGAGGACCACCGAGCCCGGCCTGCACATAAAGCTCCCCTTCAATATCGAGAAGGTCAACAACGTGAAAGTGAAATACATATTCAAGGAAGAGTTCGGTTTCCGCACTACGAAGGCCGGAGTGGTATCTACTTATTCGCCGAGAGAGTATTTCGACGAGTCCCTCATGCTTACCGGCGACTTGAACGTGCTGGTCGTGGAATGGATCACGCAATTCAAGGTCAAAGACCCGGTCAAGCTCTTATTCAATATAAGGAACCCGCAGAGGACCATCAGAAACATCTCCGAGGCCGTGATGAGGCAGGTGGTCGGCGACCATTCCGTGAACGAAGTCCTGACAACGCGCAGAGTCGAGATAAACCAGGCGGTCCAGGATAAGATGCAGGAGATCCTCGACCTCTACAATAGCGGCGTCCAGATCGTGACAGTCAAGCTGCAGGACGTGAACCCTCCCGACCCCGTAAAGCCGTCTTTCAACGAAGTAAACGAGGCGAAACAGGAAAAGGAAAAGGTCATCAACCAGGCATGGGAGGCCTATAATAAGGAAATACCCAAGGCGCGCGGCGAGGCGGAAAAGACCATCAAGGAATCCGAGGGCTACGCCCTTAACAGGATAAACAGGGCAAAGGGCGATGCCGCGAAATTCATAGCCGTATGGGAAGCGTATAATATCGCGAGGGAGGTTACGAAGAAAAGGCTCTATCTTGAGGCGATGAACGAGATCATGTCCAAGGCGGGAAGCAAATATGTGGTCGATCCCAGCCAGAAGGGCATCCTTCCCCTTCTCAACCTGACTCAGGGAGGTGCGCAATGAGACAGACCATATCTATCGTGATCGGAATAATAGTCCTGGTCGCGTTCCTCGCGGCAAGCGGCGCTCTGTATACTATCGATGAGACTCAGCAGGTAGTCATCACGCAATTCGGCCAGCCTATAGGAAAGCCGATCACGCAGTCCGGCCTGCATTTCAAAGTGCCGTTCATACAACAGGCGAACTATATCGAAAAAAGGATACTGGAGTGGGACGGGAACCCCAACCAGATCCCGACCAAAGACAAAAAATACATATGGGTGGATACGACCGCGCGATGGAAGATAGTGGACGCCCTTAAATTCCTTCAGTCCGTTACCAACGAAACGGGCGCCCACGCGAGGCTCGACGATATAATCGACTCCGCTACAAGGGATGCCGTTACGAGCCACAAGCTTGTCGAAGCGGTAAGGGATACCAACAGGATCATAGACGAAGGCCAGGAAGCTTTCGACGAAGACCAGAGGGAACAGGCCGGGGAAGAGCTGGAGAATATAAATCTCGGCAGAGAGGAACTCACCCGCGATATCGTCAAAGAAGCCTCGAAGCTTGTCCCGCAGTACGGCATCGAATTGATCGACGTAAGGGTCAAGCGCATCAATTACGTTTCGGACGTCCAGAAGAAGGTCTTCGAGAGGATGATCTCGGAAAGAAAGCGAGCCGCCGAGAAATACCGTTCCGAAGGGCAGGGCAAAAAGGCCGAGATAGAAGGCGGCATGGGCAAAGAGCTGAACCAGATCCGCTCGGAAGCCTACAAAGTAGCCGAGGAGATCAAGGGCAAGGCCGACGCCGAGGCAACGGGCATATACGCGGACGCGTATAATAAAGACGCCGGGTTCTATTCGTTCCTGAAGACGCTGGAGACGTATAAAAATACGATCGACGGGCAGACCACCATAATACTCACGACGGACAGCGAATATCTGCAATATCTGAAAGACGCTAAAGACCACATCCAATAAGGAGAAGACATGAGCAAAAGGGCGTGGATAGACTGTATTCTGATCTCTTTTCTGGTCATGTGCCTCAGCTCGTGCGCGGTAGGCACCAAGCCTCCGGCGGATACGGTAAAACGCTATCTTGACGGGATGATGATAGTCAAGGATCCTCTTTACAGGGGAGCGGCCCGCGACGAGCTTAAAGGCGATCCGCAAAAATCTAAAATGTTCGCGGAGGCCGGCAAGACCGTCGAGGAATTGATGTGGGCCGATCCTTCCGCCTCAAATCCCGAGAGGAGGAAGAAACTGCTTATGACGCTCGGGACTATCGTGAGATATAAGAGTTATGAGATAACGGGCGAGCGCGTCGAAGGCGATAAGGCCTATGTCGATGTTGTATTCAAAGAAACGGCCGTTTTAGATAAAGACCTGGGAAACGCGAGCCGTCCGGAGAGCAAACCTACTACTTATGAGCTGATCAAGACAGCCAAGGGCTGGCTTATCAAGGATGTGAACGGGCTCCTGGCCCGGGCAGGTATGTAAAAAAAAGGGGACAGGCTACTTTTTTGCAAAATATAAACAAGCTGCAAAAAAGTAGCCTGTCCCCTTTTTTTATCTCATCAGCCGGTAGGTCTCATGGGCGATCATCATCTCTTCGTTAGTCGGAACAACGAGCACTTTGACCTTTGAATCTTTTGTAGTGATGACCTTCTCTTTCGCCGCGGAATCATTCTTTTTCGGGTCTATCTTCACGCCGATGAACGAGAGATTTTTGCATACGGCGGCCCTTGTCGGGGCGTGATTCTCCCCTATCCCGGCCGTAAATATGACCGCGTCCACTCCATTCATAGCCACCGCGTACGAACCTATATATTTCTGTATCCTGTGCACGAAGACCTCGAAGGCGAGTTTCGCCCTTCTATCCCCTTTTCCGATGCTTTTATAGACATCGCGCATATCGCTTGAAATGCCGCTCATACCGAGAAGCCCGCTCTTTTTATTGAGCAGGTCATCCGCCTGATGTACCGTAAGTTTTTTCGCGGAGATCAGATAAAAGACTATCGCCGGATCTATGTCTCCCGAACGCGTGCCCATCACAAGCCCCTCCAGCGGCGTAAAACCCATGCTCGTGTTGATGGACCTGCCGTTCCTGACCGCGGTTATGCTGCATCCGTTCCCGAGGTGGACCGTTATCAGCTTCAATTTATTCAGCGGCCTTCCCAGAAGCTCCGCTGTCCTCAAAGCTACATATTTATGCGAGGTGCCGTGAAAGCCGTATTTCCTGACCTTATCCTTCTTATACAAACTGTATGGAAGGGCGTAAAGGTATGATCCGGGCGGGATCGTCTGATGAAAGGCGGTATCGAATACGGCGATGTGCTTTATCCCGGGGAGTAATTTCTGGGCCACGAGTATGCCCATGAGATTTGGCGGATT
>CAZYBX010000148.1:0-4174 GCA_964645565.1 uncultured Planctomycetia bacterium
AGTGTCCCCAAGTGGCACGTCCCTAAGTGGCACGTCCCTAAAAGGGCGGCATATTAGTCCTTCAGATGGACGTCGCAATAGCAGGCGAGGAGTTCGCGGATCTTCTCGGGCGGCAGAATCCTGAAATAGGTATCTATTACAGAATGACCTAATTCATGGGCCAGGATGTTTTCAGATACGTTTTCGATCGGTATATACACAGTCTCGTACCGATGAATATAGAAGGCCTTATATTCCTTTCTTTCCTTGAATATATCTTCATACACTTCCCACAGGTGTTCTTCGTCTTCGTAGACCCTGATGCGTATATGATAACCCTCCGGGTACATATCGAGGATCTTCTTTACTTTTCTTATAATAATATCGATCTTATTGGCTAGTTTATCTTCATCCGTCTGCCCCTTGTCTAAAAATAACTGTTTTTCAATAGGGTCATATCTGGCGAAGCCGACATCTATCCTGCCAGACACTCTTTTCACGCTTAGATCCTTATCCACGAATATCGTGGCGAAATTGCTTTCGATGACCGTCCAGTCCTCGACATCCCCTTCAGGACCATACCGGCCGGCAGTCTGAGCGGACGCCGTAGATACGTTTACCGCTAAAAAGACCGATGTAATAAAAATAAAGAGGCCGGTTTTCTGCATCTTACCTCAATTTGAATTTATTGATCTTGTCGCTCAGGCGCGCCGATGCCTGCTCGAGCTTCCTTACTTCATTGCCTATCTCCGGGGCCTGATCCTTGGGCAGCCGTTTTTTAAGATCGGCCAGCGCCGAATCGAGCTGCGCATATTCATCCTTGACGTGCATGACCATGCCGCTTAATTTCTTCAAAGACTTATTAAATACGTCGGATAATATCTTGACCGCATCGCCCTTTCTGAAGCTTATATCGAAACTCAGATCGCCTGCCGACATCCTCTCGATAGAGCTCTCCAGCTTATGGAGCGGGCCGGCTATCTTATGCGATTGAAAAAACATGATGATTACCGTGGCGATTCCGACCAGGATTATAGATATGAGACTGCTGAGCACAAGCCCCGGCATGATGAACTCCGAAGTCGGCTTTATGGACAATCTGGAGTTTTCAAACACGGTAGTGGTGCTGCGCCCGGAGAAGTGATACACCATAAAAGCGGAAAGCAGGGCCGTGATTATGATCGGCACGCAGAACTTCACCACGAACTTGGTCTGGAAATCCTTGTTTATGAAATACTTCCTCCGCCTGTTCTTCGGATCTGTCTTTGCCATGAGCGCCCCCTCCTTCTTTATCCCCCGTATCACAGTTCGTTCAAGATCCTCTTATCCACCTTGATACGTGATTTTGACCTCAGTTTTTCTATCCACTCGTCCAGGAGCTTCCTCTCCTTTTTACCCCTTATCTCCCTTGCGATCCTGTCCCTCGCTTCCTCAAAAGAACTTTCCTTGTCCTGCAGGACGTTGTTATAATAGTCGAGTATCTCCTCTTCGTATACCGTTACCCTGTTATGGATATCGGAAAACTGGTTCTTCATAAGGTTTTTGATCAGCGTCTGCTCCCAGTACATCTCGATAGCCCTCATGAACTCTTTATCCTTATCCAGGTTTTCTTTCTGTGCTTCCTGAAGCAGGACCTCCTTCACTATAAGCGCGTCGAGTATCTCCTCTTTAGTATCGGGGATGTCGCCGATCAGCCTGCCCATTTGCAATATCTCCTTGGACTCGTAATTGAAGTCCTCGACCGTCATCTTATAGTTATTGATAGTCGCCAATATCCTGTCCGACCCCTTCCTCACGGTACAGCCCGACGCAAGCGATATCATCAGCGCGCCGGATATAAAAACCATCAAAATGTGTCTTCTATGGAATCTCATTTTCTCCTCCCGGGATTTTTCTATCTCCTAACTCCTATCAACTAACTCCTATTTTCTAATCATACGGCCTTTATCACCACCACCGTCATATCGTCGTGCTGAGGCGCGCCCTTTGAAAATTGCGCTATTTCGTCATACACCCTGGACATGATCTCATCGGCGGACAGGCCGGAATTATCGGCTATGATCTGCTTTACCCTCTCCACTCCGAACTGGCGGTGCCGTTTATCCATCGCCTCGGATATCCCGTCGCTGTACAAAAACAGTATATCCCCCTTATCAAAGCGTATCTTTTTATTCTCAAAGTCTATGCCGTCCATTACCCCTATGGGCATACCGCTGTCCGTGTCTATTTCATCCACTTTCTTATCCCTGTTCACAAAATGTATCAGGGTGTTGTGGCCGCCGTTCGAGAATATATAGAAATCCCTCGAATTTACGTCAAATGTGAGATACTGCATGGTTATAAACGCCTTTTCCATGCCCTCCAGCGAGAAGATATCGTTTATTTTCCGCAATGTAAGCGCGGCGTCGCTCTCCGTGCGGGAGACCGACCTCAGCTCGCTTATCGCGCGCGCCATATATAACGCCGCGGGGACGCCCTTGCCGGAGACATCGCCTATCGCTATCCCGATCTTACCGCCTTCGAGCTTCACAAAATCATAAAGGTCTCCGCCCACATGCTTCGCGGAATTACATCTCGCGGCAAACTGCAAAAACGGGACTTCCGGAAAGCTCTTCGGCAGAAAGCTCTGCTGTATCTTTTTGGCTATCAGAAGTTCGCTCTCTATCACTTTTTTCTCGTACCGGACCGCCTCAAAGTGGTTTATGGAGACCGTGACGTATGCCAATAAAACGGCCGCAAGCGGAGAAAAGGTGTATATCCATAGCTTGAAAAAGGTGAACAGGATAAAGCTCGATACCGCGAAAAGCGCGAATATTCCCAGCATGATCGCCAGATTGGTGAATATCTTCCTCCCCCTCTTCAAAGAGAGGCCGACAGACAGGCTCATCAAAAAGATTATGGTTAGATTGACCCCGAGCGGCGCTTTGCGCATCATGTCCCTTTCCAGGATATTGCCCAGCGCCGTAGCGTGGACCCCGACCGCGGGATACAGATTGGAAAACGGCATGATCCGCAGATCGACGCTTCCGGTCGCCGTCTGGCCCACAAACACCACTTTTCCCCTTAGCCTTTCGAGGATGCTTTCCCTTCCCTCCTTCAGGGCCTTGTTGTAGTCGTGTAAAAGCTGAACAAACGAATATTGCTCGAACGTATCGATGGGGCCCCTGAAATTGAGGACCATCCTGCCCATGGCATCTATCGGTATATGTATGTCGCCGTTTTTGGAAGGCAGGATAACGGCGCCCGGCCGCAGTTCGACATCGCTGATATTTATATCGAGATAATCACAGGCGAGCTGCAGACTCACGGTCGGGTAAAGCTTTCCCTTAAACTCGATCACAAGCGGCACGTGCCGTATGGCGCCGTCTATGTCATGGGGCGCGTTGATTATCGTTATATTTTTGGCCGCGTTCATCAGGCGGGCCACAGGCAGGGTCACCTCTTTAGCTTTCATAAACATATCACCGGCGCCTATATCATAATCAAGGTGGGGCAGCGCCCGGTCGTCTATGCCGGCCTGCGGGGATCCCGCTTCGGCACTCTCCTCCAGTACAAAATAAGCGGCAAGATATAAGTTCTTCCGTTCGGAGGCGACGGAAGCCAGGGCCACATCGCCCGACGGGTCCGCCTCGGGAAAGAGTATATCGAATACCACGAATTTCGGGTCATATTGATTCAATATCTGAAGAAAACTTGCGTGGTAATCCCTCGGCCACGGCCATCTTCCGAGGGTCTCAAGGCTTTTATCGTCTATTCCGACAATGGCGATATTCTCGTTTGCCGCCCTCACCCCCCTCAGCCTAAACATATTATCCAGGGCCATGAACTCCACTTTCCGGAAAAAACCAAAAGCCGCGGCGGATACGACAACTATGCCGACAATGATACCAAGGAACGCGTCTTTGGCCGGGGGGGACAACTTTATGGAATTTATCTTTCGAAATAACGACTTTAGCCTATTGA
Organism: uncultured Planctomycetia bacterium; assembly: GCA_964645565.1. Lineage (GTDB taxonomy): Bacteria > Omnitrophota > Gorgyraeia > JAHIPI01 > JAHIPI01 > BS750m-G14. Next base: position 3,943 of record CAZYBX010000148.1, read on the forward strand.
AGGGGTCGTACATAATATTATAGACTCTCTTTATTTTAGCCGATTATTATATTGAGATTATATCATACGACCGGCGGAAAAGCAAACGTTAACCCGGTGGGGACACTCACTTTCAGTGAGTGTCCCCAAGGGATGCGAGCGACTACACAATTTAGCCTCGAACAAGACAAGTTTGCAGTTTCAGATGCGATGTTTTGGTAAGCGAGCATAAAGATTTTTTCGGCAAATGACC
>CAZYBX010000149.1:0-4150 GCA_964645565.1 uncultured Planctomycetia bacterium
GGCGTCCCTTTTCGGCACGTCCCTAAGTGGCACGTCCCTAAAAGGGCGCCATATTAGTATCGGACGTCGCCGGGCTCGACGTACCAGTCGATGAAATTGTATCCGATACCCGCCGGCGCCGGCTTTATCCCCTGAAAGCGGTTCGATATCGCCTCGCGCGCGTAAGGAAAATACAAAAATGTATAAGGCGCGTCGCCGGCGATAATTTCGTGGATCCTGTTATAGATCTCGATCCTTTTACTCGTGTCGAAGGTCCGCCTTCCCTCTTCTATCAAAGCGTCCACTTCCCCGTTCTCGTACGAAATAAAATTGAGGCCGTTTTCGCCCGAGCTCGAAGAATGCCACACCACGTAACAGTCGGGGTCGATGGGAAGGGTCCAGCCCAGGATCACCGCCTGAAAATTCTTTTTGTTCACGTACTCGTTCAAAAAAGAGGCCCAGGCGATGATCTGTATCTCGACGTCTATACCCAGCCCCCTCCATTCCCTCTGTACGATCGTGGCGATGTCTTCCCTGTCTTTATTGCCCTGGTTGGTTATGAGTTTGAACCTGAAAGCCGCGCCGTCCTTATCGAGGATGCCGTCTCCGTCCGTATCGCGCCAGCCCGCCTGGCCTAGAAGCATAAGCGCTTTTTCCCTATCGAATTCATACCCCTCCGCTTTTTTACTATAGTAAGGTGTTTCTTTGAAAAAGGGCCCGGTGCAGGGCTCGCCGAGCCCCATCAGCACACCGTCGATTATCTCTTTTTTGTCGACGGCGTAACTCAGCGCCTGCCGCACCCTCTTGTCCGCGAAGAGCGGGTCGTTGAGATTGTAGCCTATATAAGTGTAGGCGTGCGATAAAAATTTGTACTTGTTGAACTGCGATTTAAACCTTTCGGTCTCCGTGCGGTAAAAGAACTGATAGGGCGTCAGGCTCATGGTGTCGATCCCGCCCGTTGTCAATTCCAGAAACTGGACCGCCTGGTCCGGTATGACCCTCGTCACATATTTATCGATATAAGGCCTGTGCTCGAAATAATCGCGGTTGCCTTCAAGTATCACATACTGGTCGGTCTTCCACTTTTTAAAAATATACGGTCCGCACCCCAGGGGGTTCCGCTTAAAGCCGGTCGTCCTTAGATCCTCACCCCGCAAGATATGCTCCGGCACGATTTCGGTTCCCAGCTTCGAAAGCGCCGGCGCGTAAGGCTGTGAATACTTAAACTTCACTTCATAGTCGTCCAGCTCCTCTATGCTTTCTATGTCCGTATAGCTGGCGGCGTAAGGACAGACGTTCCCGGGGTCAAGTATAGCCTCAAATGTGAATTTAACGTCTTTTGCCGTGACCGGTACTCCGTCGTGCCATCTGACATTATCTCTCAAGTGAAATATTATCTCCTTGCCGCCGTCCGATATCACCCAATCCTTCGCGAGGTCGCCCACTATTTCCAGGTCTTTATTCACTTTTGTAAGGCCGTTAAAGATCATTCCGCTGACGGCATGGGAGGCGCTATCGGTGGATAAAAAAGGGATCAGGTTTACGGCGTCGGCTATAGTGCCGCTTACATAGGCATCGCCGTAATAAGCGGCGAAAGCCGCCGCGACAAGGCCCAATAAAGTAAAAGCCGCTACCATGAGTAGCGGCTTGAGAGGCGTCCTCTTAAAAAAAGAGTCTTTTTTATTATTGTGGTCCAACAGGCTTTCCCTTATCTTCCGCAGGCGCTACTTTCTCAACTGCCGGGGTCTCAACTAGCGGGGTCTTAACGGTGACCGCTTCCGCTCTGCCCGCTGCATCGTCGACGGGCGCTTCCTCGCCGGCTTCCTGCGGGATATCCGCCACACTACCCATATCCAGCCTCATCGCGTCCCCAGGCCCCATCAAGGATCTTGAGCGCTTGGCGGACAGCATGGCAAGCGATAAGCTTGTAACGATGAAGAGTATTGCCGCCGCGGCCGTCATCTTCATCAGAAACTGCTGGGCAGATGTTCCGAAGATTGTCTGCGTAGAGCTTCCGCCGAACAATTCACTCACTCCGCCCCCCCGGCCGGCCTGAAGCAGTATCACGGCGATGAGGATTATGCTTACGATGACGTGGATGATTATAAGTAATGTATACATTATTTAAACTCCCTTTTTAGCTGATTCCTTTACGATTGGAACGAACTGGTCGACCTTCAGGCTGGCCCCTCCTACGAGGGCTCCGTCTATGTTTTCCTGATTTATTAGCTCCTTGATGTTGCCCGGTTTTACGCTTCCGCCGTATTGGATGCGAATTCCCTCCGCAGCCGCTTCGTCGAACATACCGGCCAGGAGTTCGCGGATATACCGGTGCGCCTCTTCCGCCTGCGCCGGCGTCGCCGTCTTGCCCGTGCCGATCGCCCACACCGGCTCATACGCGATTATGACTTTGACGGCGTCTTCCTCCGATATGCCCTCGAGGCCCTTTTCCACATGTTCCCTCACCACATCGAAAGTCTTGCCCGCCTCCCGCTCTTCGAGCCTCTCGCCCACGCACACGATGGGTATGAGGCCTGCCGCGAGCGCGGCCTTCAATTTTTTGTTCACGCTCCCGTTGGTCTCGCCGAAATAAGTCCGCCGCTCGGAATGTCCGATGACCACATATTCCGCGCCGGCGTCCCTGATCATTGCGGGCGAGATCTCCCCCGTGAACGCGCCTTCTTCCTCCCAGTACATGTCCTGAGCGCCGACTCCTATATTCGAATCGATAAGCATGTCCGATATCTCGCTCAGCGCCGTAAAGGGAGGGATCACCACGATATCGATGTTCATGACATCGACGAGTTCGCGCTTAAGGCCGTTTACAAGCTCCATGGCCTCGGGAATGGTCTTATACATCTTCCAGTTGCCCGCGATGATGACTCTTCGCATAATAGCGCTCCTTATCTATCGTTCAGCGCCGCGATGCCCGGCAGCGTCTTTCCCTCTAAATACTCAAGCGATGCCCCTCCGCCGGTGGATATATGCGACATCTTATCGCCGAGCTCGAGCTCGTTTACCGCGGCCGCCGTGTCGCCGCCGCCGATGATCGTGGTGGCGCTTGAACCGGCCAGAAATCTCGCGATCTCCTCCGTGCCTTTGCTGAACGGCTTAAGCTCAAAAAAGCCGACCGGCCCGTTCCATACGACTGTCTTCGCGTTTTGCAGGACTCCCTCAAACTCTCTTACGGTCTTAGGGCCTATATCGAGGCCTATCATGCCGTCCGGTATCCCGCCGTCCACTGTCTCGGTCTTGGCGCTAGCGTCTATCTTGTCCGAGATCACGTGGTCGATCGGCAGGATTATGCGGACTTTATTTGATTTCGCGTTATTCAATATCTTCTTTGCCAGGTTGATCTTGTCTGCCTCAAGCTTGGAGTCGCCGATATCAGTTCCTTCCGATTTTAAAAATGTATACGCCATCGCCCCGCCGATAAGTATCGCGTCCACCTTATTGAGCAAGTTGGTGATGACGTCTATCTTGTCGGAGACTTTCGCGCCGCCCAATATCGCTACGTACGGCTTCTCCGGGTCCGTCGTCGCCTTCTCTAAATATTCGATCTCTTTGCCGACTAAAAATCCGGCGACGGACGGCAGGTATTTCGTGATGCCTTCGGTCGAGGCATGAGCCCTGTGGCATGAGCCGAAAGCGTCGTTTACGAAAATATCGGCCAGCGACGCGAGCCGCTTAGCGAATGCGGGGTCGTTTTTCTCCTCCACCTCAAGAAAGCGCAGATTCTAGAGCAATAAAACCTCCCCGGGCTTCATCGCCCATACGGCATTATTGACGGCGGGCCCGACGCAATCGTCCAGTTTCTTCACTTTTTTGCCCAGAAGCTCGCCAAGCCTTTTGGCTACGGGCGTCAGGCGCATGTCTTCCTTCACCTTGCCCTTCGGCCTGCCGAGATGGCTCATCAGGATCACTTTAGCGCCCTTATCTATAAGGTAATGTATGGTCGGAAGCGAGCCCTTTATCCTGGAATCGTCGGTTATGTTCAGCTTATCGTCAAGCGGGACGTTAAAATCCACCCTCACGATCACCCGCTTGCCCTTTATATCGACATCCTTCACCGTCTTCTTATTCATATGTAACTCCCCTGCTAGCGCTAGTGCCTTTTGGCGCCCCTGTGGGGACGTGCCACTTAGGGACGTGCCGAAAAGGGACGCCAACG
>CAZYBX010000150.1:0-4102 GCA_964645565.1 uncultured Planctomycetia bacterium
GATTTTTCGGATATAAAAGTCTTATTGGTCGGTGACGGCCCCGATGAAGGCCGCTTGCGAAAGTTATCGTCATCTCTAGGGCTGGATACTAACGTAGTCTTTGCCGGTCCGGTCGAGCATACTACGGATGTCATACCGGCTATGGACGTGTTTGTTTTTCCGTCGGTCGCGGAAGGCCTGGGGCTTTCGCTGATAGAGGCAATGGCGTCCGGGAAAGTCTGCGTCGCAAGCAGGGCGGGGGGCATCGCGAATCTGCTGGAAGACGGCGTCACGGGTATACTCGTAGAGCCTAATCACGCGGGAGAACTGGCCCGCGCGGTAAAATACGTATTTACCAATCCGGAAAAGACCGAGTCTTTCAGGGGGGCGGCCAGGAAAAGGGCGATAGAAGGTTTCGACATAAGAGATATGGCCTCGAAGATGGAAGAGATGTACGGTGAGGTGATAGGAGACAGATGAAGGATGACCGCAAAAAGATATTGATATTCAACGTCAACTGGCTGGGGGATATTATTTTCTCGAGCCCCTTTATAAGGGCTGTGAGGGAGACTTTTCCCGAAAGCTATATCGCGTGCGCGGCCCCGCCCCGATGCAAGGAGATCCTCGAGACGAACACCCGGATCAACGAATTGATCGTATTCGATGAATAAGGAAAAGAAAGGAATCTCGCGGGAAAGCTGAGATTCGCGGCGAGGCTCAGGAAGGAGAAGTTCGACATCGCATTTATATTGCACCGCTCGGCGACAAGGGCTCTCATAACTTACCTCGCGGGCATCAGGGCGAGGGTGGGCTATGACACCAAGAGGAGAGGCTTCCTTTTGACGAATAAATTGAAATCTCCGCAGAAAGAGCTTCACAGAGTCGATCATTTTCTCGGTCTGGCAAAAGCGATGGGAGCAAATGACGCGAAGGGGGATTACGAGTTTTTTATCACGGAACCCGACAGAAAGAGGGCGAGCCGCTTGCTTGAATCCGCGGGCATATCGGGCCTCGACGATTATGCGGTTCTTAATCCGGGCGGGAATTGGGCTCCAAAACGCTGGCCCGCGGAGAGTTTTGCGGAGCTTGCCGATAGGTTGATCGATACATACGGGGTCAAGGTATTGATAACCGGGGCGGAAAAAGATAAGGCGCTGGCGGAGGAGATAGGGAAGAACATGAAGCATGAAACCGTGTCTCTTTGCGGCAGGACGGGCCTCAGAGAGTTGGCATCGATACTCGAAACATCAAAATTGGTGGTCTCGGCCGATTCGGGCCCGATGCACATGGCCGTCTCGACAGGAGCTAACGTCGTGGCCCTGTTCGGCCCCACTTCTCCGGATATTACCGGGCCGCACGGCAAGGGCAATTATACGGTGTTAAGAAAGGATGTCGGGTGCGCCGTGCCTTGCTATGACAGTTCATGCGGCGACAATAGATGCATGAAAGCCATCACTGTGGACGACGTCATGAAGGGAATTGAAGATAAAGGCTATTTAACCCGAACGATAAACGATCAACGATAAGCGATCAACGATAAGCGATCAACCAAACAATGCATATGGATAAAACAAAGATACAAAGAATCTTATTCATAACCTTGTCAAATATCGGCGATATAGTTCTCACTACGCCGGCGATGAGGGTCATTTCGGAGGATTTTCCGGAAGCGGAGCTGGATGTCATGGCCGGGCCCAACGGCGCGGAGATATTCAACGGCCATCCGGCTGTCTCGAAAATGATAATCTACGACAAGCATGCCTCGTTTAGCGAAAAGAGAAGGCTCGTGAAGGGGCTCAGGCAGGCCGGATATGACCTTGTAGTAGATATGAGGAATACTCTTTTTCCGTTCATTGTGGGGGCAAGATACAAGACGAACCCCTTTCTTGCGCCGCCCCGCTCGATAAGACATAAGAAAAAAGAGCACCTGTGGAAGCTCTCGACCATAGGACTCGGAGTGGAGGACGCCCCGTTTTATGTGCATATTTCGCACGATGACAGGAAGTTTATCGATAAGGCATTGGCGAAGACTGACAGACAGAGGCCTGTGATCGCCGTCAGCCCGGGGGCGAAGAGCAGCATAAAGAGATGGCCCGGGGAAAAGTTTTCCCTGCTGCTCGGCAGGCTGATAAAGGAGCTCGGCGCTCAGATAATAATAGTCGGCGATAGCGCCGATACCCCCCTAGCGAGAGATATATCCGTCGATAAGGAAGGGGTAATGGATCTCTCGGGCAGGACCACGCTTGGCCAGCTCGCTTCGCTTCTTGAACGGAGCGACTTACTCATCACCAATGACAGCGCGCCGCTGCACCTGGCCGGCGCGGTCGATACGAAAGTCCTGGCCATATTCGGCCCCACAGACCCTGCCGCTTACGGTCCTACGGGCCGGCATGACCGCATCGCCAGAAAGAAGCTTCATTGCAGCCCGTGCGGGAAGGCCCAGTGCAGGTTTCATCATGAGTGCATGAGGTCTTTGGATGTCGACGAAGTTTTTGATACGGCAAAAGAGATGCTTGCAAGATGAAACGGATACTGATAATAAGAACGGATAGAATAGGCGACGTGGCGCTGTCCACGCCTGTCATCAAGGCGCTGCGCCGGGCTTGTCCGGATGCCTACATAGCTTTTATGGTAAGGCCTTATGCCGAGGATATCGTCACAGGCAACCCCTTCCTCGACGAGGTCATAATCTATGACAAGCAGGGCGCCCATAAAAATTTTCCGGCCACTCTTTTATTCGCGCTCCGCCTGAGAAAAAAGAGGTTCGATACGGCTTTGATCCTGCATCCTACCAATCGGGCGCACATAATAGCATTTGCCGCGGGTATACCGAACAGGATCGGCTGGGACAGAAAAATGCCCATGCTGCTTACCATGGCCCTGAAGGACGAAAAATATCTTGGACAAAAACACGAATTTGAGTATAATTTTGACATATTGAGAGCGGCCGGGGTCGAAGTCTCCGAAAAAAGCCTCTATATTCCCGTAAAAGAAGAAGACGATTCGGCGGTCCGTTCGAAACTGGCCGAAAAAGGCATAAGTGATTCCGACGCTCTTTTAGCGGTCCATCCCGGCGCGAGCTGCGCCTCAAAAAGATGGCCGCTTGAGAGGTTCGCGTCTCTAATAGACAGATTGAAGGCCCGGTATGATGTCAAGATAGTGCTGGTATCCGGCCCGGAGGAAGCCGCGCAGGTCGCGGCCCTTAAAAAGACTATTGCGGATGATGCGGCGGATCTCTCGGGGAGGACCTCGGTAGGGGAGCTTGCCGCTCTGCTGAAAAGATGCAGGCTCTTCATATCCAATGACTCGGGCCCGGTCCATATAGCGGCGGCCGTAGGCACGCCCAGCATCGTGATATTCGGCAGAAAACAGCCCGGCCTGAGTCCTAAGAGGTGGGGCCCTGTCGGCAAGGATGATGCGGTACTTCATAAAGATGTGGGCTGTGAAGTCTGCCTTGCCCATGATTGCGAAAAAGGCTTTCAATGTCTGAAGGCCGTGACGATAGATGAAGTATTCGAAGCAGTCGAAAGATTAGCGACAAAACGGGGGACTTATGGCAAAGGCATTACTTTACTACAAAGGCAATAACGAGATCTCATGCGAGATCTCGGACGAGGAGATGAAAGGAGTCGTCCAGTCTGAAAAGGGCGTGCTGTGGCTGGATGTCCTTTCGCCCGGCAAGGAAGAAATGGATGTCCTGGATAAAGTCTTCGAGCTCCACCCTGTCACATTGGAGGACTGCATCAATACGAATACGAGGCCGAAGATAGAGCAGTTTGACAAATATCTATTTATAGTCATGCATGCCGCCGCGACTACGCCGAAGTCTCAAAGGGTCAGGACTATAGAGTTGAATATATGCCTCGGGAAGAACTACATAATAACCATACACCAGGAGGCGATACGAGGCGTGGAGACGATCATCGAAAGGACTCAAAAGAACCCTTCCGTTATGGCCAAGGGGCCGGATAACCTCCTGCATCTTGTGATAGACTCCCTGGTGGACAACTACATGCCGGTCCTGGACGCGATGGATGTAAAGATCAGCAATGTCGAGACGCAGGTCCTCGAAAACCCCAACGAGAAGACGTTGAAGAATATCTTCTCGGTCAAGAAGGATATA
>CAZYBX010000151.1:0-727 GCA_964645565.1 uncultured Planctomycetia bacterium
TAAGCCCTATCCTATATATATCCTCAAATTTAACATCCCTAGCCCGGGAAACGACCTTTAGAACGGAGAGTCTGATAAGAGGGCTTTCATCCCCCATAACAACTCTGTAAACTTTCTTTAAGATTTCGTTGTCGGATATATGCGAAATGCCCCTTATGCTTCTTTCTCGCTCTTTTTCGTCCCCGCTTCTTAAATTCTCGAGATTCTTTTCAAAGAGCTCCCTCTCGGCATCGGAATCAAGCCTTGCGCCTGAGATAAGCTCCTCAAAGGGATCTTTTTCCTCTTCCTCTTCCACGCTTTCTTCGGGTTCAGGCCCTTCAGAATGGACTTCTTCTATCTTTGTTATCCTCTCATCCATATAATCCAGCAACCTCAACATTTTATCAACTTCTTTTTCATCGTCCAGCGCTTCTGAGGTGTATAAAAACCGTATAGACTCCTGCCTATAGATCTTATAAACTAATTCGCCCAATTTATACTTCAATTTCCGGTACTTTTGCCGTAATCTCTCTAATTGGCCATCCATAAAAAGAATCCCTTCCGCAAATTTATAATATACAAATTATATCATATCACCTGATAAATATGCAACAATTAAGACAGTGGGAAATTAAAACCTCTCTCCATGACATAATCCGCCAGATTCAAAAGACTTTCCTTGTACGGCGAACGAGGAAAGATATCTATTCTTTTCTTTGCCAGGTTTAAATAAGAAGAGGCGGCCTCT
>CAZYBX010000151.1:737-4080 GCA_964645565.1 uncultured Planctomycetia bacterium
TTTGTCTTGCTTATCGCGCTTGAATTAAACAATTTATACTTTATCTGCTGCAAGGAGTCCTTATCCTTTCCCGAGCCAAACAATAAAATGAGTTCTTTCTTCTCGCGGGCAGGAAGAGATTCCAGTAAATAAATAATAGGCAAAGTTACCTCTCCCGCCCTTATGTCCTGGCCCGCGCTTTTTCCTAAATGCTTATCATCTCCGACGAGATCGAGATAATCGTCTATAATCTGGAAGGCGATTCCGAAATTAAACCCGTAGTCCTTCAGCGCATCGCGCAGGGGCCGTTCATGATTGGAAACCAAACTGCCCGCATGGCAGGAAGAAGCGAAAAGAGCGGCTGTTTTCTTTTTGACAATTACCATATAACGTTCTTTCAGCAGGTCCGGGTTATCTCTTTCGCAAACTTGAAAAAACTCGCCTTCGCACATCGCTTTCGTGGCGGAACTTATGCATTGCAAAATATCGGTCGAACCGCACTGCGAAATCAGCTCGAAGGCTATAGAATAAAGGTAGTCGCCTAAAGTAATGGAGATATCCCCTCCCCATTTAGAATTGATGGTGGGCCTATGCCGCCTTAGAAGCGCGTTGTCTATCACATCGTCGTGAACGAGGGAGGCGATGTGAATTAATTCCACGCTGGAGGCAATTTTAATTAATTGACCTTCTGTCTTCGCCTGCATTGAGCCCGCTTTTGCTGAAAGTAGAACCAAGGCTGGCCTAAGTCTCTTACCGCCGGCGTCTATAAGATAGCCGCTTATCTCCCGACTAAATTTGTCTTCGGCGCTTCGTCCTTCGGCAGGCTCAGGGTGCAGCAAGGTATCTTTCAAAAATTGTTCTACCTGAAATAATTCTTTTTTGACAGGGCGATATATTTCTCTTAACACCGCTCTTTTTCCCCTTATGTCAGAAGTGATACAACTTATGCAACTATAAGCTCTTTTGAGAGATATATTCAATCAGATCGACGACACGATTGGAATACCCCCATTCATTATCATACCAGCCCACTATCTTCGCGAAGTCGTCTTCGCCCATAACCATCGTGGATTGCGCGTCGAATATGCAGGAATGCGGGTTGCCGATTACGTCGCTGGAGACCAGCGGGTCTTCCGAGTATTCCAGAATGTCCGCCATCTTTTTGGCGGCCTGCTTGAACGCGTCATTGACCGCCTCCACCGTCGTCTTCTTCTTCAGCTTCGCTACCAGGTCCGTGAGAGAGCCGCAGGCAACGGGCACCCTTATCGCCATCCCGTTCATCTTGCCGTTAAGCTCGGGGATGATCTTGCCGACGGCCTTCGCGGCGCCGGTAGTGGTGGGGATGATGTTGGCCGCGGCGGCGCGCGCACGCCTCAGGTCCTTATGCGGCATGTCCAGCACGACTTGGTCGTTCGTGTAAGCGTGTATCGTGGTCATAAGGGCCTTTTCCACGCCAAAGGCGTCGTTCAGGACCTTTGCCATCGGCGCCACGCAGTTGGTGGTGCAGGAAGCGTTTGAGATTATCTTATCCGTCGGCCTCAACGCGTCGTTGTTCACGCCGAGGACGATCATGTTGTCGATCTCGTCCTTTGCCGGCACCGTCAAAAGCACCTTCTCGGCTCCGGCCTGAAGGTGCAGCGATATCTTCGCCTTGTCTCTGAAGACGCCGGTCGACTCCACGACGATCTTCACACCTTCGGCCTTCCAGGGAAGCTCCGCGGGATTCTTTATGCTCAATATCCGGGTCTCTTTGCCGTCGACAACAATACTGTTCGCCTTCGCCTTCACCTCGCCCTTATGTTTTCCGTGGACCGAGTCATACTTGAATAGAGCGGCCAGCGTCTTGGCGTCGGTAAGGTCGTTTACCGCCACCACGTCAAAACCGCCCCTTTCCAGCATTATCTTGAATACCTGCCTCCCTATCCTCCCGAATCCGTTTATACCTACTTTTATTGCCATTTGATTACCTCCCTGATCTTTATTGCCGGTTGCGGCGTTTAGGTTGCCGTTTATTTGAGTTTCGATTATATCATAATGAATATTATAATCAAGGGCAAATCCGCTAAGCGGGCCCTATCCGGTCCTAGGCCAACTTCGTGCCTATCGCGAGCTTATGCCCCCGCAAAAACAGCTCCGTATTCATGCGCCTCTTGCCTTCGATCTGGAGCTCTTTTATGGAAACGGCGCCGTCGCCCGTCCTGACTATCAGTCCGGATTCGATGTCGGCGATGGCTATCATGCCCGGCGAAAAACGCGAAAACCCTTCGCCCCCCTGCGACTTCGCCTCGATTATCTTCAATATACTGCCTCCGTAATATGAATATGTCCCGGGCCAGGGCTTGAACCCCCTTATCCTGTTGAGTATGCTTTCCGTATCCATGCCCCAATCGATATGCCCGTCTTCCTTCCTGAGCTTGGGAGCGTATGTGGCGTCCTTTTCGTCCTGCTTCGCAAATTCAGCCTTCCCGCCCATTATCAACTCAATAGCTTCCGGCAGAAGGTCCGCCCCCAGCGCGGAGAGGCGGCCGTCAAGGTCTACGCTCGTCTCCCTGGCGTCGACCTTCACCTTTTTCTGTAACACTATATCTCCTGCGTCCATCTGTTCGCTCATCCTCATGATCGTGACCCCGGTCTCCTTCTCCCCGTTCGCGATGGCCCATTTGACAGGCGCGGCCCCTCTATACTTAGGAAGGAGCGAGGCGTGTATGTTCAGACAAGAGATGCGGGGGATGTCGAGCAAAGCTTTACTTAAGATCCCGCCGAACGAGACGACTACAAAAAGATCGGCGGCCGCGTCTTTTAGGCTCGATATAAAACCTTCCTCCGAGACGTCTTCCGGCTGAAGGACGCGCAGCTTTAAATTCAAGGCCTCTTCCTTGACTGGCGGCGGCGCCGGCTGCAGGTCGCGCCCCCTCTTCCTGTCGGGCTGGGTTACGACGGCCGGGATCTCATGCCCAGCCTCCCGGAGCTTCTTCAAGGCCCTGACGGCAAATACCGATGTCCCAAAAAATATTATCTTCATATCTTTTTGAAATACTCCTTTGCTTTTCTTACGTCCATGGCGATCCTCGCGCGGAGATGCGACCTGTGAGCGAACCTCCTCTCGCTTCGGACGCGCTTTAAGAATACGACTTCGATATCCTCGCCGTAAATATCCTTCTTGAACCGGAATATGTGGACTTCCGCGGTGGACTCGGCCTCCTTGCCGTCGGCCGCGAAGGTAGGGCGGAAACCGATATTCATGATGCCTTCGTAGACCCCGCCGCGGAGCTTCACCTTCACTATATAAACGCCGCTCGGCGGTATGGCCTCATGGTGGAGGTCGAGATTCGCGGTGGGAAAACCCAGTATCCTGCCCCTCCTC
>CAZYBX010000152.1:0-4052 GCA_964645565.1 uncultured Planctomycetia bacterium
GGCCGGTCAGCATGGCACATGCCTATTGGACGCTATGGCTCGACCAGTCGATGTGGGATATCATTTCTTTTAATACGTACGATTATTGGCCGGCGGTCTCCGGCGATATAGGATACTCGGATTTTGTAGGCGGGCTTAAGGCGCTTCATTCCGGAGACAGGCCTTTTGTAGTCACGGAATTCGGATACAGCGTTTCTCCCGAAGGAAGCGGCGGCTATACATACGGAGGCAATACCGAGGATGAGCAGGCCGATGGGATCATAAGATGCTTCCGGGGCCTGATCGAAGCGGGCGCGGCGGGCGGCTGCGTGTTTGAATGGAACGACGAGTGGTGGAAGGCAAGCGATCCGAACACACACGACAGCCATCCGGAGGAATGGTTCGGCATCGTAGGCATCGAAAACAAGACCGATACCCTGGGGACGCCGAGAAAGGCATATTATTCGTTGAAAGAAGAGCTGAAAATGGTGGTCACTGAGCCTAAAGAAGGCCTGAGGGTGCTCGATAAGGCGGCCATAGAAGTGAACGCCGCTCCTTCGCTCGCCGATGTCCGGTATAGAGTGGATAGCGGCGATTGGACGGCCCTGTCCCGGGAAGGCGAATGGTGGCGCGGCAGGATGGACACCTCCGGCCTCGAGGCGGGCGTCCATAAGCTGACGGTAAGAGGCATCGAAGGTGAAAAAGAGATAGAAAGGTCTCTAAATGTCATCAGGTGTAAAGACGAGAATGACCTGCTCCCGCCGGTCAATATCGAAGTGGCTACAGACAAATCTTCATATAGTAACGGAGACGTATTGGAGATAAGCGCGCGCCTGACCGATAGAGACGGAAAGCCGCTTAAGGGCCGCAGTGTTCAGCTGGGTATATTTAACGCTATAAACGATTTAACCAGGCGATGGGACGGCACGACCGACGAGCGCGGCTTATTCACGAAGAGGTTGCGCGTGATCGGCAAATACGACAGCTGGTATTACGGATACTGGGCCGGCGCGGAAGTCGAAGATCACGGTTACGCGAGAAGAGAAGGGAAGGTCGGGTATGTGAGGGCGGATTACGGAGAGGGCCTGCCCATGAAAGAAGTCATAGCCGGATATGAAGACAGGATAAAAATAGACGGCATGATGGAGGAGCCGTGGCTAAAGGCGGAAGCGATAAAGCTGGATATAGACGCGAACCAGGTGGAAGGTACCGTGGATAACGATGATGACTTGAGCGCGGAGGTCAGGGTCATGTGGGATAAGGAAAACATATATCTCCTGGCGGACATCAAAGACGACCTCCCGGCGGTCAACGATAAGACGGGCGGCGATGTCTGGAACGGGGACTGCGTAGAATTCTTTTTAAGCCTGGACCCGGCCGGGATACCTGAGGCCGGATATTCCGATAGCGACTTTCAGATATTGATCGGCGCTAATGAAAATATGTGGATAGCCGGGCAGGCTAAAAAAGGCGTCAGGAACGGAGTTCCCCGGTCGAGCCGTGCCGTCGTGAAGAAAGGCGGTAAAGGGTATATCCTGGAGGCCAAAATAAATACGGCGAATTTTTCAGGGAAACCCTTCAAGAATTTTAAAAAAGGTGCTATACTTGGCTTTGATATAGCTATAGGGGACGCGGACGCCTCCGGCGCGCGCCAGGGCAAGATCATCTGGAACGGGACCGAAGCCGGCTATAAAGACTCCGCGGTGTGGGGAAGGATGAAGTTGGAATGAGAAAAAATCCCGTATATAAGCTTGAAAGATCCGGCGATTTTGTAATAGAAAATTACAATAGCGCCAAGGCGTTTTCAAGTTTCTTCCCGGGCGTGGCCGGCCTGCACGGGATCCCGCTCTGGGCCTTTTACGTCAATAGAGGCCAATGTATCTCCAGTTTCGGCATAGAAGGCAAGGATAGCGCCATACTTGAGTTTTTGCCGGCCAACCAGGCCTATAGCCTTACGCCTGTAAAGGGCTTCCGGACGTTTTTGAAGCTAAAAGGCAAGGGGCGGCCGATATTTTATGAACCTTTCAGGATAGAAGGCAGAGACGTATCGACTAAGATGGTGATAAATCCCTCCAGGCTCACTATCGAGGAGATGAACCTGCGGCTGGGCATAAGGACCGGCGTGTCCTATATTACCGTGCCGAACGAATCTTTCGCGGGCCTTGCGAGAAAGTTGACGATCGAAAATATATCTAATAGGAAACTTGAAGTGGAGATCATAGACGGACTTCCGCAGATCGTGCCCTTCGGCATGACGGAATGGCATCAGAAGCACATGAGCCGCACGATAGAGGCGTGGATGAGGGTGCTCAACGCCGAGAATAACGCGCCGTTTTACAGCTTAAAAATAGACCCGCAGGACAGGCCTGAGACCGGATATATCAAGCGCGGGAATTTTTACATCGCTTGTTCGGAAGGGATCAGGAATAACTCTATGTTGAGGACTATTGTCGACCCCGGCGTCGTATTCGGCGATAACGGCGATATCTCATATCCTAAGGAGTTCGCCCTCGACAGCTTCCGCCTAAAGCTGCAGGAAGAGAAAAGGGAAGGCCTGACCCCTTCGGCATTGGCCTATGCCGTTTTCAGCATCGGCCCGGGCAGGGCTAAAACGATAATGTCCTTGACCGGTAATGTAGAGGACGTGAAGAGCGTCAACGCCATTTCCCGCATGTTGAAAAAGAGACCCGGCTATTTCGAAGAAAAACTCTCCGAAAACGAATATATAATAAAGCGGCTCGAAAACAGTATATTTACGAACAGCTCAAGCAGGGAACTCGATTTCTATACGCGCCAGACATATCTGGACAACCTTTTGCGGGGCGGGGCCCCGATAAGCCTGAATACGGCCAAAGGGCCGTTTGTATATTATGCCTATGCCCGCAAGCACGGCGATCCGGAAAGGGATTATAACGCTTTTCTTCTACAGCCTACGTATTACTCGCAGGGGAACGGCGCTTACCGCGACATAAACCAGAACAGGCGGAATGACGCACTCCTCAACCCCGACGTGAAAGACGAGAATATACGGACCTTCATGAACGCCATACAGCCCGACGGATTCAATCCGCACCTCATACAGGGCATAGAGCTGACAGTCAAAAGCAGCAGAGCCGTGATGGGTGTATTGAGGAGATACGTGAAAGCCGCCGCGAAAAGGGCGAGGATAGGCGGATCTTTAGTTAAGGGGTTTACTCCGGGAAGCCTGATGTCTACGCTGGAAAAAGAAGGCGTTCTCGCCGGGAATAAGATGGACAGGATTTTGGCGGAATTGCTGCCTCTGTGCGCGAAGGAGGACGTGGTCGAGCCGGGAGAAGGCTATTGGGTGGACCATTGGACTTATAATACCGACCTGTTTGAGAACTACCTGGCATGTTATCCCGACAGATTGAGGATGCTCCTGACGGGCAGGCGGGACCACACTTTTTATGACACATGCCTCAGGGTGACGGCAAGAGACGAGAAATATGTATATATCGACGGCAAAATAAGGCAGTACGGCTCTGTCGCGGAAGACGAGGCTAAGAAGAGCGATATAGAGAAAAGGGCAAGAGACAAACATAAAGTAAGGACTGCCTTCGGGAAGGGAGATGTCTATAAGACGGATCTTCTGACAAAACTTGTTTGCGTGATAACGAACAAGATGGCGTCTTTGGACCCGTTCGGCATAGGGATAGAGATGGAAGCCGGCAAGCCCGGATGGTGCGACGGGCTTAACGGCCTGCCCGGCATATTGGGTTCTTCTCTTTGCGAGGTCTTCGAGCTCAAGAGGCTGATCCTTTTTATAAGATCTTCGCTGGGGAAACTGGGCATAAGGGAAGATCACAAAATAAATATGCCTTCCGAATTAGCGGGATTTTTGAGGGACCTGGCAAGGCTCACCCAAAAAAACCTGTCCAAGGCATCCCAAAGAAGCGATTTTTTATATTGGGATTCTTCGCAGGCAAGGAAAGAGAAGTACAGGAAAGAGGTCTGGCCCGGTTTCAGCGGTTTAGAAAAGTCGGTTACGATAGGGGAATTAGACAGGACACTGGATGGATTTCTTCTTAAGCTTGAACGCGGCCTCCGGAAAG
>CAZYBX010000153.1:0-4037 GCA_964645565.1 uncultured Planctomycetia bacterium
TTTTAATATCCCTTTATCGACAAGCAGCTCTCCGAGTTGTTTTGATACTATTCTTTTTATGGGTGACATGAGTTATCTTATTCCTTATACGGTCCCTTTTGCGTATTTTGCGAGCTCTCCCGGGTCGGACGACCGCGCGAAAGCTTCGTCATATGAGATCAGGCCTTTTTTATACAGTTCGGCCAGGGCCTGGTTCATTGTACACATACCTTCCTTTTGCCCTGTCTGCAAGTGCGAATATATCTGATGTATTTTCGACTCTCTTATCAATGCCCTGACGGCAGGCGTGGCCACCAGGATCTCGGTAGCGAGTACCCTCCCGGGCGGCGTCTTTTTAGGCAGCAAGCTCTGGGCTATGACTCCGGAAAGCACGAAAGAGAGCTGTGTCCTTATCTGCTGCTGTTGATGCGCCGGAAAGACGTCTATCACCCTGTTGATCGTCTGGACGCTGTCCGAGGTATGCAATGTCGCGAAGACAAGGTGGCCGGTCTCCGCGATTATAAGAGCCGATTCGATCGTCTCAAGATCCCGCATCTCTCCTATCAATATCACATCGGGGTCCTGCCTCAATACGTGCTTGAGCGCCGCGCCGAAGGAATAAGTGTCGTGATGGACCTCTCTCTGGTCTATTATGGCCTTCTTGTTTTTAAAGACGAACTCGATGGGGTCCTCGATCGTTATGATGTGGCATTCCCGTTCCTCGTTTATAAAATCCACCATACTTGATATCGTGGTCGACTTGCCCATGCCCGTCGCCCCGGTTACGAGCACAAGCCCCTTTGGTTTCCGGCAGAAATTCTGCATCACGCCCGGGTTCAGGCCGCATTCCTCGAAACCCATTATTTCGAACGGAATAAGCCTGACAGCCACTCCGATATTACCCCTCTGTATGAATACGTTTACCCTGAACCGGCAGAGGTCTTTCATCTCAAAGGAAAAATCGAGCTCTTTTTCCCTTTCGAATTCCTCCGCCTGCTCTTTTGTCATCATGTCGTAAGCGATCTTTTTTGTGTCCTGAGGAGTCAAAACGACGTCCGCGGCATCTACGAGTTTTTCGTCCACCCTCATCTTGGGCCGGTAATTCGCCGAGATGTGAAGGTCCGATGAGTTTTTGTCTACGAGTTTTTTCAAAAGGTCGTCGATATTCAGCGCCATCTTATCTCCCGTCTTTATCATAATATCTTGTTCTTTCCCAGACGCTTCGCCTCCGCCAGGGAGTCTTCGGCTTTCTCTTTTATCTCCTCGGCCGATGAACCGTCTATGGGGTTTTCGCTTACGCCGCCGCTTATCGTCAGGCCGGCTTTCTTTCCGACCTCCAGGTCCAGGCACTCCACTTTTTTTCTCACGTCTTCGGCGACCCTGTAAGCCTCCCTCTTGTTCTTTTCGGGCAGCAGTAAAGCGAATTTATCTCCGGCAAGCCGCGCCGCCCTCCCTATCTGGGCGGTGTGGTCCTCCAGGACGCCCGCTATCTTTTTCAATGCACTCTCTGTAGCCAGCTCGCCGTTTGCCCTCCTGAAGTCATCAAACGCGTCGACGTTAAAGATGATATACGAACAAGGCCTCTGGTAAAGAAGCCCTCTCTTTATCTCTTCGGTAAGCCTTAAGGTGATGTATTTTTCGTTATAAAGGCTGGTCAGATCGTCCTGTATGGACAATTCCCTGGCTTTTTTCGCAAGGACTTCCCTGTCGTAGGCGATCGCGACCTGCTTGGAGAATATTTTAAGCAGCTCCACGTCATCACCCTTGAATACGAATCTCTCCCCGTTATTCCCCGCCAGGAGGACGCCGGTGGGTTTATTGCGGCATGTGATCGGGAAGGCGGCGAAGTTCTTGACGCCGAAACCCTCCCTGAACGCTTCCACTTCTTTTGACTGTTCGGTCGTCGAATCCGCGTAGACGGCCTCGCCCCTGACTAAAGCGCACCCCAAAAAGCCCGCGCCGGGTTGTATCATAAGCCCATGCAGGCTTTCGTTAGCAAGATTGTTTTCATAGCTTAGCTCAAAAACGCCGGAACCTTCGGTCCTCAATAAGTAAAGCGCCGCATAACCGCCGTCCATGAGCTGTGCGATCTTTTCGACTATAAGGTTCATCACGTCTTCCATCATGACGGCGGCCGAGATATATTCGCCTATCTGCAATAAACTTGACAGGGCAAGGACCTTTTTATGGATCTCCGTATTGATCAATTTTGTCTTTTCTCCGTAGGAAGTCAATTCGTCCATATTATTTTTTATATGCGAGGTCAGCTTGTTGATGGCCCTGCCCAGGTCGCCTATCTCATCCTCAGACGCCACGGAGATCCTGCGGTTCAGGTCCCCGTCGGCAAGAAGCTTCGATTCGAATGCCAGCTCGATAATAGGTTCTATCATCTGCTTTGCCAGCAGCAGCCCCAATATGGTTATGATCAAGACAAAAAGCAGTATCAGGGAAATCTCCATTATGGTGCCGTTGGGAGAGAATAACTTGTCGCGGACAAAATAGGCCGCCACAAGCAGGGGTATTACCGCCATCAGGCAGAAAACCACCATAAGTTTATACCGCAACCCCATAGGGACTAACGACATTTTTTTTAGAAACTCCATACCGGCCGTCCTTTTTTTACATACCGAGAGATATTATTATTAAAAATTATACATTATGACTTTATAAAAGTCAATATATTCGCCTAATTATAACACATGGGTCAAAAAACGGTCTTATGCATATCGACATTGGCGACAAGCGCAATGGCAAGCCATGTAGTTATCAGGCTTGTTCCCCCGTAGCTTATAAGAGGCAGCGGCAGGCCTACTACCGGCATCAGCCCCGCGGTCATGGCGATGTTTGTTATCACCTGAAAGGCTATCATAGCGGCGACACCTATGGCGATTAACCTGCCGTGCGGGTCATTTGACCTGCCGGCAACGGATAGTATGCGGATTATCAGAACGCAAAACATGATCATGACCAGCAGGCTGCCTATAAAACCCCACTCCTCCCCCACTACCGAAAATATAAAATCCGTATGCCTTTCGGGTAAAAAATTCAATTGGTTCTGCGTCCCGCTCGCCCAGCCCTTCCCGAACAGCCCTCCCGAG
The DNA here is from genome assembly GCA_964645565.1 of uncultured Planctomycetia bacterium. Lineage (GTDB taxonomy): Bacteria > Omnitrophota > Gorgyraeia > JAHIPI01 > JAHIPI01 > BS750m-G14. Next base: position 3,078 of record CAZYBX010000153.1, read on the forward strand.
CCTATTGCGATCTTTGACTGGATGATAGTGTAGCCTGCGCCCAGAGGGTCCATATTAGGGTTTAAAAACACGAGCAGCCTCCTCTTCTGGTAATCCTTCAAAAAAATCCAGAATAAAGGCGACGCTGCCAGCCCCGCAAAGACGGTCCCGAATATAAGCCTGAAAGGCGCACCCGCGCCCAGCAGCATGGCAAAGAGTATGGGCAGGAGGGCTAAAGCGCTTCCAAGGTCGGGCTCCTTGAAGATCAAAATAAATAAGACACCGGTCATCGCGAACGGGAATAAAAATGTCCTGACATCCTTTATCGAATACTTGTTGTTGCCGAGATAAAACGCCAATGCGGCGATCAATGCCAGCTTTGCGAATTCAGACGGCTGAAAGGCGAACCAGCCTACGCTCAGCCATCTCTTCGCCCCCATCCTGGCTCCCCCGACAAAAAGAATTAAGAGAAGCATCAATCCTATCACCGCGTAACACAGATAAGACCAGTCCAGTATCCGTCGGAATTCTATATTGATAAGGACGATAAAGGATAACATGCTTATCAGAAACCATGTTATCTGGCGGACCATAAAATTTATCCCTTTTATCTCGCCCATCCCGCGCGAGGCGCTATAAAGGAATAAAAGTCCTATGCCGAATATCGCCAGCGGCAAGATTATCAATAGAGGATCGAAGCTCCGCCTGTAGCTTAACTTAAACATGATTACAGATAATCCATCTGCCTTAGTTTTTCGAATATCTGGACGGCAAGCCTGCAGGGGACATCCCCGCCCCTGCCGCCGTATTCCAGAAATACGACCAAAGATATCTTGGGCCTGTCCACGGGTGAGTAGCCCGCGAACCAGGCATGTGTCCCTTCGGGGCCTGCCTCTGCCGTTCCTGTCTTCCCGGCGATATCAATGCCTTCTACCCTGGCGTATTTAGCGGTCCCGTTTTCATCCGCGACCGCCCGCCTCG
>CAZYBX010000154.1:0-4017 GCA_964645565.1 uncultured Planctomycetia bacterium
AACTCGTCACGTGGCCCGAGGCCTTCCACGTGTCCGGATGCATAAGTATGGAGGCGTCCAGCCCCTCCATGTCGTCGCGCTCGAATACGTTGGAACGCCACCACGCCTCTTTCAGGTTCCTCTTAAGCTCCGCCCCGAGCGGCCCGTAATCCCACGTGCTCGCGAGCCCGCCGTATATCTCGCTGGACTGGAATATAAAGCCGCGCCTCTTGCAGAGCGACACTATCTTCTGCATCACATCGTCCTTCATCTCTCTATCTTCTCCAAAAAATCAAGCGATTTCATCCTGGCGTCAAGCTGATAGTCCATGACCTCTTTCATGACCCCTTCCAGCTCTTCGCCGACGTCCCTTGAGACCTTTATCCGCTCCAGTTTCTCATAGGGCGCTCTCTCCACGTGCCCTATGAAATTAGCCGTCCCCCGCATTATCTTGCGGCCGAAAAGCACGCCGTTTTCAATGCCCGGCATAAGGCCCGAAAACTTTAAAAGCTTGATCTCAAGTATCCTCGAGATCCTCTTGGGGCTCGCGCCGCCGTTAAGCAGCTCCAGGCTCTTCAGTAAAAGATCGAAGATCTCCTCGTTCTTATCGTTCTCGCCCGTGACCGCGTCGACTAACTCCACGAAGTAACAGGCGTAAGACGTCCTGATGATATCGCTCCGGATGTCCTCAAAGAAATCCAAAAGGTCGCACTGAGACACGGTGTGTACGCCCGACTTCCTGGAGTCGTAAAACACCACCCTGTTCAGAGTGAACGGCTGGACCTGAAAACCCAGCGGCCCCCTCGGCCCCCTGATCCCCTTAAGCAATCCTCTTATCTTGCCGAAGTCGCGCGCGTAAAAGGACACCAGAAGGCTTGTCTCGCGTATATCCCGCCTCCTGAGCACGATCGCGTCCGCCGTACGTATGGTCATTGTATTCAGCCTTCTTTTAGGAGTTAGGGACTAGGAGTTAGTCCTGTCTTCCAACTCCCCGGGTGTCACAATTCCGCCGGAGATCACCAGCTTCATAGCCTCTTCCACGCTCATGTCAAGATTGACGATCTCCTCCTCCGGCACTAAAAGCAATATTCCGCTTGTCGGGTTCGGAGTAGTGGGGATGAATATGTTTACCAGCTTCTTTGCCGTCTTCGACCGGACCTCTCCTTTGCTGCTGGAGGTCAGAAAACCTATGGAATAGACGCCCTTCCTCGGGTATTCCAGCAGGACGGCCGCCTTAAAGATCCCCTTACGGTCCCCGAGAAACGCCCTGCTTATCTGCCTTATCGTGACGTAGGCCTTTCCTATCATCGGTATCCTGAAGAACATCCTTTCGCCGAAGGCGAACAGTTTCCTTATAAAGAGGATCCTCGTCGCCAGACCTATAAGAAGCACCAGGCCTATCAACAGCAAAAAGATCGTAGTCCGCACCCCGTATTCGATATAAACGTTGGTGATATGCGGTTTGAAAAATTTCGTGAGCGGGATCAGCACATTAATATTGATCGCGTCGTAAAACAGCGCGAGCAGCCACAATGTTATAGCGAGCGGCAGTATCACCACTATCCCCGCCAAAAAATTATCCCTTAATCTTCCAAACACGGATTCTCTCCTTAAACTAACTCCTATCTCCTAACTCCTATCATTTCAAGACCTGAAATACTATCGTAGTGGCGAGCACGCCTATCAGCGCGCCGCTCAGGGCCTCCCATGTATTGTGTATCGCGCTTACCACCCTGCTTCTCGCCACAAGAAACGCCAATATGAAAGCCAGTATCACCACGATATCGTCGGACGTGCAAAAGACTATGGAACTCCACAAGGAAAACGCCACGGCCGCGTGCCCGCTCGGCATGCCTCCCCTGAAAGGGGTGCCGCTGTGAAATATCACCTTTCCCGCGATCACGAGGCTCAACACGACTACCAGCGCGATAAAGGTTATGTGCCAGGACGATTGTTTTATCCTCATGACCGCGTCTTCGAAGGGCACATGAAGACGGCGGGAAAATATTATATATCCCACTATGACCGCGCTTATGGCCGCCAGAAGGACCGCCCCGGCGCCGATATCCTTCACGATGCGCCCCAGCGGGCTCCTTTTATCGCTTATAAGGTCAACCGTATATTCGATAGCCGTATTGAATATCTCGGCGCACAATACGCCGGTTATCGTGATGACTAAAGCGATGATCTCCAGGGCGTTTAGATTGACATATATGCCGAGAAGTATGATAAAGACGGCGAATAAAAAATGGACGCGCATGTTCCTCTGGCTTCTCAGGACATACAGGAGCCCCTCGACCGCGTAATTGAACGAATCTACAAGTCTGCTTTTTGCCATAGGCCCTCTAATATCTCCGTCTCCTTGCGGCGCATAGCTCTTTCAGAATGAGCCTTCTCATCGTCGTAGCCGCCGAGGTGCAGCAGGCCGTGTATTATATAAAGGTATATCTCCCTTTTAAACGTGGAGCCGAACCTCTTCGCCTGTTTCCTGGCGCGGTCCACCGATATCGCTATATCGCCGGATACCGGCCGGCCGCCTTTAGGGCGCCTGCCTTCCCCCAACGGAAACGCGAGCACGTCCGTGGCCCTGTCCTTTCCGCGGTACAGATGATTCAGCCGCCTTATGCGGCCGTCGCCCATAAAAGCTATGGAGATATCCGCTTCCTTTATCCCCATAAAATTAAGAGTAAATTTTACCACTCTTTCGAGCTTCCGTCTATTCAAAAAGCGGCACCGGGAGATGTCGGAAGAACTCAGGCGGATCATTGCTTCTTTTTCTTCGTCTTGTTCTTCTCGTCCGGGTATTCAACGCGCGTGTGGAAGATGCCGGTAAGTATCCTCACGAACGCGGCCGCGATCTTGTTCAGGTCCTTTAAGGTAAGTTCGCACTCGTCCAGCTGATTGTCTATGAATTTATTGTTTATTATCTTCTGCACAAGCCCCTTTATCCTCGATGGCGTGGGGTCGTTCAGGGTCCGGCTTGAGGCCTCGACCGCGTCCGCGAGAAGCACTATCGCCGTCTCTTTGGTCTGGGGCTTCGGCCCCTGATACCGGAACGCCTCTTCCTTCAGCGTATCCTCGTCGCCTATCTTCTCGAGGGCCCGCTGGTAAAAATAATATATCAGGCTCGTCCCGTGGTGCTGCGCGATAAATTCTATGATCGTGTTATTCAGGTGATTTTTCCTGGCGAGCTCGATGCCGTCCTTTACATGGCTCTGTATGATAAGGGCGCTCATGGAAGGGGTGAGCTTGTCGTGGGTGCTTCTATGGGAAGACTCGTTCTCGCTGAAATATTCCGATTTTTCGATCTTGCCGATATCGTGGTAGTACGCGCCCACGCGCGCGAGGAGAGAATTCGCGCCCACCGCGTCGCTCGCGGCCTCCGCCAGATTGCCGACGACAAGGCTGTGATGATAGGTGCCCGGCGCGTTCAGGACCATCTTCTTAAGCAGGGGGTGGTTCAGGTCGGACAGCTCAAGAAGCGTGACGTCCGTGGTCAGCTTAAATATGAATTCGAAAAGAGGCAGGAGAAACATCACTATCCCCGACGCCACGAGGCCGCTGGCGATCCCCCAGGAGCCTTCCCTCAAAAATACTTCGGGTTCCAGCGCGTTCAGGAGGCCGAAACCGCATATGACGACGAACTTCGACAGCCCCACAAAAAGCCCCGCCTGCAGTATCTGCGAGCGGCGCCTGACGCCCCTTTTAAAATACACGCCCGCTATGCTTCCGATCAGCAATACGACCGTGACCTCGAACTTATTTCCGGCGATGAGGCCGGCGAATATACTGAGCATGATGGCGATCATGAACGCCACGCCGGCGTCAAGCAGCAATGTCATGAGCATCGTCGCGGCGGCCACCGGGATAAAATAACTCGGCAGCGGCGAGAGGACGACCGCCTTGCCCATAAAAACGGACAGGATGACGATCATGCTTATGAGATAGAGGTTTTTGGCGTCCCGGGATATTTTTTTTCTATACGTGCTCAGATAGAGGGGTATCATTATGATAAAAACTATGAAAAGGATCGCCACG
>CAZYBX010000155.1:0-4014 GCA_964645565.1 uncultured Planctomycetia bacterium
AACATCCTTGGTTAAAAACAGCGCCGTATTTCCTAATAAGACATCAATATCAATGACTCCCCAAAATTGATACGTTTTTATGCTATCAAAAAAACATTCTCCTAGTACCGGTCTTAATTGAAACACTAAATATGGGCTTTGCTTTCTCAGTCCAGCGAGGTCCAATGGTACATTATTCTCAAAACATTGTAAAAAACTGTCATAACTTATCTCTACAATTCTGATGTTAGCATAATTAGCCGCGCCGTAACGTATGAATTGTTCTTTGCAATCAGTATGAATTAAGAAATCGAGGTGCGCATTATTGCCCCAACTTTCGAGGATCAGTTTAGAAAGAGAGGGTATTTTTTTCCCGAAATATGGACTGAAAATTACTATATTGCTGATCTTATTTCCCTCTTTTTAGTCAATTACTTGCCAACGATTAATAAATTAAGCGCATATCTTCAGTAAAAGTATACCTTTCACAAGCAGGAATTACAATGTATTTGATTAATTAATAATTCATATCGATTTCATTTTTTTATGTTTGGCGATATTCGCCCGAGTTAATCCCAGGCGATAGCGCAAAGGCCTGGTCAGGGTCAACGGCAGTTTCATCGGCAGCAGCAATAAAGATCTAATTCCAAAATCATCTTTTACCATCTTAAACTCGTTTATAATCGACCATACGTAATCTCTTAACGAGAGATTCAGTTGTTTTATTCTCCCCGCCTCATCCAACGCCCGTTCTATATAATCTAAAGAAAGATGTTCGACGTATGGCGGCATATTTCTTTTCTTCATAAACCTGTTGTTATGGCAATATCCTCTGTCCAGCCACGAAAAATTTTTTGGGAGTATATTTCTTTCCCTGGCGATCTTTTCCAATACCGTGTGCGGTAATATTTGAGTGCACTGGAGGATGATCTCGATGTGTTTTCTGCTCAATTTACGGATCAGCTCTAATGTAAGCTCGACGTCTTCCTCAGTTTCATCCGGATGGGAGATCATGAAAAAAGCGCCCGCTCTGATCCCCAGATCATTACACGCATCTGCAAATCTTATGACCATATCCGGATCGATCGCTTTTCTTATTACTTTCAGGATCTTCGGTGAACCGCTTTCTACGCCAAAATCAACGGATATGCAGCCGGCTTTTTTCATCAGCTCCAGGATGGGCGTCGGAGCGTCGACGCGGGCCTCGCAGTACCACTTTATATTTAGCCTTCGTTCGATAATCGCATTGCAAAAATCCTTAACAAAAGAGGGCCTGATGGTAAAGCACGGGTCATTAAACGAAAAATATCTGACATTCTTCTTCTTGACGAATCCCTCTATTTCTTCCAAAGAGCTTTCCAGGCTTCTTACGTGATAAGCCGGCTCATTGCTTCTTACGCAAAATATGCATCTGCCGGTGCACCCGCGCCCGAGGAGCATGGCATGCGCCCGCAGGCCCTCCTCTTCGAAATGCCTTAATTTTATCATTGTGGAATATCTGGCGTTAATCTTATCGGGCAATAAATCAAAATCTATATCCAGCTCATCCAGAATCGCGGCATCTTTTCTTTTTTCGTTTTGGATAATTTTTCCGGATACGTCTCTGTAGACCAGGCCTTTGATCTGTCCGAAAGGCGATCTATTCTCGACAGCGTCCAAGATCTCCTTGAACGTCTTTTCTCCGTCTCCGACCGCGACCATGTCGATATAAGATTCCGATTTTAATATCTCCTCCGCGAATCCCGGTCTATCGACAAAGAACTTGCCGCCGAGCACAGCCAGGGTCTCCGGAAAATCCGTCTTTATCTTTTTGAGTACATCCATGGCTTCGAAACGATTTACAGCCAGAGCTGTCGTGCCGATGACATGCGGTTTGGCATCCCTGATGATTCCGGCTAAGCCCTCGTAGGGATCTATAGATAGATCGTATAAATCCACATAATAGCCGGCTTTTAAGGAATAACTCATAAGATATATCAGGCTATAAGGATAAAAATAAGCTTCGTCTTTTTTCTTTTTTTCCTTTATTAATTGTGTCTGCCCGGCAGGAGGATTGATTAAAAGCGCTTTTGTTTTTTTTCCGTTCATATTACTTATGCTCCCTGGTCAAAGGGGTTCTATTTCCCCGGCCTTGACCCAGCCCTGGCGGCCGTCAGGCCTTTTTACCTTTATCCAGCCCTCTTTTGAGGAGATTATGTCTATGCTTTCGCCTTCCTGCAGGACGAAGAATGTAGTGGCGTCGTCGAGCGGTTCGAATCCGGCATCCGCCGATTCGGCCGTTACGACCGCATCTTTCTGGAGGATTACTTTATTAAACTGCGCGATCAATATAGCTGTAAAAAGGGCCAAGACTATTAAAGTGCCTCCGCCCGCATAAATTACGATTTGTCTTGAATTTTTGGAGACGATAAAAACGATGATCAAACCGCAAAGCGCGAAGTATAGGATCGCGCATAAAAGAGCGATCCCGTCCAGGCTGAAGGCGCCGGCCAGCCGGAAAAAGACGCGCGAAAGCCACTTTCTTTCGGGCTGAACGGCTCCGCCTTTTATAAGCGACCGCGCGTAACTCAGATTGGACCGCAGGTCCGCGTCGTTCGGCATAAGCCTCTCGGCGCGCAGATAGTTCAATATAGCCTTTCCCAAAGATCCGGCCTTGAAATACGCGTTACCTAAGTTGTAGTAAAGCGGGCCGCTTTCGTATCCGAGGCCTAACGCCTTTTCGTAGTCGGCGATCGCTCCGGCGTAGTCTTCCTCGCTGTAACTCGCGTTCCCCTGATAGAATAGCGTGCGGGCCTGCGCCTCTTCGGCGGCGACGGCCTGTTTCGCCAACCCAAGGCTGCATATCAAGATAAAAAGCAGGACGTTCTTTTTCATATTAAAAGATGGGCGGGTTGCGCGCCTCCTTTCCAGGCTGTCGATTATTTCTTCCAGCAGCCGGAACGTCCTTGTCATCTGCTCCTGAGCCACGCTTGAAGGGGCGTACCGGGCCGTGTCGCAATTTGTAAAGCATTCCTCTATCTTATCCAGGACCTCTTTATCGACATTGCGCGACCTCAACTCCTCTATTACATTCGAGGTAATACCGGCCGTCGGCAAATGGAATTTATCTCCGAGATATTCCTGTAAAGTCTTAAAGGCGGACTCAAAAAATCCGTCCTTTTCTCCCGCGTCAAGTAATTTACGGGTGCGAAGTAGATTTATCCTCGCCTTGCGGGGCGCGCGCAGACGCCTGGCGTAGCGGATGTCGGTCTCGAGACGGTCTTTCCTCTTTTGCAGGAAAAATATCGAAATGACGGCCAATAACGGCAGAAACTGGATCGCTATAAATAATCTATTTTTACACAGAAACACGCCCTTCCGCCTGAATCTGCCCGGCGAATCTTTTATGTAGATGATATCCTTTCCAAAGACCTCTCTCCTTTGGAACGAACCGGTTCCTCCGCCGGGCGGCTCAAAGATCTTCAGTTCTTCCCCTTCGGGCAACGGATTTACCTTGATCGGGACCGGTCCGCCTGTTATCGTCTTATATTTCCCGGAGTTAGTGTCAAAGAAGCTGAATCTGACCTCAGGTATCTGAGTGATCTTATCGCTCTTGGGGATTATCACCTCCTCGAATGTCTTTATGTTTTTTGCCTGGTTTATCTCCGGCTCATATACCTTGAAATCGTCTCCGAAATCAAGCTTCGGAGGTTTTACGGTCTTGGAGCTTCCCTTACCGACGATCGTCATCTTCAAAGTGACCGGGTCTCCCACCTTGACTTCTTTCGGCTCAGCGGTCATATAAAAGCTGTAATTCCCGATCGCGCCGTTAAAATCGGGCGGGATATCCTCCTTCGGCAGATCCAGGATCGTGACGGGTATATCGACCGATTTCAGGTTGAGGGGATATCTCTCGTACCTGTCGAAGAAACCGTCAAAGAAATCAAAGACCGTTTCGGCGAGGGGTCGATTATGAAATTGGGCGAGGTGAAAAAGGTGGATGTGGCGGCGATTCCGACTGGAGCGCCATCGCTTGACATCGCGCTGGGACTCGGT
>CAZYBX010000156.1:0-4009 GCA_964645565.1 uncultured Planctomycetia bacterium
TATCGCAGTCGTCCACTATCTTCGAGACCGAGACCCTTTCATCGAAAGGTGGACCTATCTTTTTCGGGGTTACTTTATCGCTTATGTTTTTGAATACGCCGCCGGAGGCTTTTAGCAGACCCGTCTTTGAGGCGACTACCATATCGGAGACCATTATCTGGATGCCCGAATTATCGCCTACCACCGTTTCCGCGCCCAGAGACCGGAGCTTCCTGACTATGGCGGAGACGACTGCCGGGTGGGTAGTCGCGTGCCTTTCGGGGGCATAGTCGCCCAGCATGTTAGGCTTGACCCATACAAGCTTGCCTTTTACGTCAAGCGGGAACTTCGCGAATATGTTTTCTACCGCGCGATCGGCCGAATCATAGTCGGCGTCCTGTACGTAAACAACGGGCCTATTTGGCATATCTTCGCCTTTGAGTGAATATCTGTTTAAAAAGCTCTATCATCTCCGCAAATTGTATAAAAAATTCCTTAGGCCCGCTGAGGCTCAACACCCTTCCGGCAAGGTATGAGGGCCTGAAGTAAAACCTTCTTGCCGCCCTGTTCCTGAGTTCTATTAAACGCGCGTCAGGGCTGCCGGCCTCGCCGCCGGGATCGAACCCGACCGCGTCAGGGGTGATCTTCCCTTCGCGGACCATCTTCTCCCTTACGACGGAACCCATAAGCGGAGAATATATATTAAAGGACGCGAAATCCAATCCAAGATTTAACGCCAGCTTTACCAGATTCTCATAGGCCTCTTCTTTATCGTTCAGGCCTATTATAAAATCGCCGCACACCCTGATGCCGAGCTTTCTGCAGTCATTGACGAACCCGGACAGCTTATCCGCGCTCAGCTTCCTTTCGAATTCGGCGTTCAATAGATCGAAATCCGCGTCTTCGACGCCGATGATCACCGTATGGCATCCGGCCGATCTCATAAGCCTCAGAGTATCTTCATCGCCGAGCGCAGGATTGAAATAACAGAACCATTTAAAACCGTACTTCCTCTCTATCATGGATTCCAAAAGGCGCTTTGCGTTATCCTTCGGATACCCGAAGCTCGGGTCACCAAAATATATCTCGCGTACGCCCAGTCCCTTTACCGAATCAAGCTCCTTGACGACTTCCTCATGTCCTCTGTAAGTGACCGGCGCTTTCGCGCAGGAACAATAATGACATCTATACGGACAGCTGAACTGCGTGGAGACGGTGGTGTATATAAAGGACCTCATAAACGGCATACGGTAATACTTGTGTATAAAAGGCTTGTGCCTTGGGATGCCTATCGACACCTTCTTCGGTTTATCCGGCTTTACCCGCTCATCCTCGCCGCGGCGTTCCCGTGCAAGCACTATATTGCGGGAGGACGTCCGGCCCGTCTTGATATAATCGCCAAGATCCACGTCCATGGGATTAAGAATCAGGTCGACTCCGCAACCCTGGACCTTTTGCCAGAAATAACGCTCCAATAATACGTCCCCAAACACCAGTATCTTCAGTGCGGGAAAAGCCTCCCTCAGCCTTTTCACAAACTCCGTATCGTTCTGAAAAGCTATGGAAGAGATGGAGACTACCGCCGCTTTAAGGTCGATGAGCTTTATTTTCTTCAGGCACGCGCGGACATCCAGGCCTTCTATATTACTGTCCAGAAGCCTTACATCATACTCGGGAGGGACATGCGCGCTTAATGTAATAAAATCAAAGGGCTGCCAGATATAATTGGCCTTGGAAATAAAAGTGCAGATCATGCCCCGGTAAAGCTTTCGCGGGCCCGGCGGGACTATAAATAAGACGGACGGTTTATCGATCATAGCTCTCTATTTTGCGGCGGCTTGTTTCCTTAATCTCTTGAGGTCTTCCTTTGTCTGGTTTATAAACTGCCCCAGCACGGCTTTGAAATCTAGAGACATGAGATGGCTGAACTCCATTTGAGGAAGGTGGTAGCAATAGAGACAATCATCGATCCTCAATTTTTCCTCTTTCGCCTCTTTTACCGGTTTATCAAGAATGCTGACGTGATGCTCGCCCCTGATCTTGACGTTACAGACCCTGATGCTCCCGTTTGCCTCTATGAGCACATTGAGGATCTTGTAGAGGCATGGCGTAAACTTAAAGTCTTCAGGCACGCTGATATTTTTCATATCTCTTGCCGTTAAAACGGCTTTCTCGAAAGGCCACTGCAGGGCGTAATTGAGCGTCTTAAAGCTGTAAAATATCGGATATCCTCTCTTTTTCAGATCGATAAGTTTTCTCAAGGCCTGCCGGTTCTCCTCTTTCGTCATCCAAAGCTCTCCCGGCAGGTGCTCTTGATCAAAAAGAAGGAACGGCTGGATGAATATATTCCGCTCTTTAGCCCATTCGGCCACCCACTCCAGGTCGTTCATCGTGTGCTTCGTTATCGTCAAACCGATCCGGACCGTATGCCCCTTCGACAGGGCAAAATCTATGGCATCGGCTGCTATCTTAAAAGTCCCCCGGCCGCGGTTCAGGTCGTTATTGGCCTCCCGCCCGTCGAGACTTATACAAAGGCTGTCGACGATCTTGATCTTATCCCAGGATTTCTCGAAGAGCGTGCCGTTAGTGATCAGGTTGACGAACATACCGCGCTTTTTCGCCTTCGCCAGGATCTCGCCTATATCTTTGCGCAGAAGCGCCTCTCCGCCGTGCACGTTTATGTAGATCACGCCGTAGTCTGCGAGCTCGTCTATAGTCTGAAGCAGCTTTTCCGTAGACATATCCTTGTCATCGCGCTTAAAGTAATCGGAAAAACAGTATTTGCAGCGGAAATTGCAGCGGTTGGTGACCGTCAGCACGGCCAATGAAGGCCGCCTGTCGATACCCAGTTTAAATAAAATAAAGCGGACTAATATACGGAGCCTGTTCCACCACTTATGCAAAAAATTCATTACGCCTGCCTCTTCCCTGTTTTGGGTTCCGGGTTGTCACTCTTTATAGCCGTATGTGATGAGATGCGATCCGTAGCGGCGCGCCAAAGGCGTGTACGCCAGGCCTCTTTCCAATATGTTATACAGCGGGAGCAGCCCGTCAAATATCCCTCTATCTTTTCGCCTCAATTCTATTCCCGAGGCTGCGATCACGGATACCGAGAATCCCGCCTTCGTTAAAGTTTTCTCAAGCTCTTCCGCGGAGAGGAGCCTCTCATTCACAGTAATATCCGTCCCTCCGGCTGAGTGTATATTTCTATATATCCTCATGAGCGGATTTCTTATATTCGGATCGAACGCGAAAACCCTGCCTTCTTTTTTCAGGACCCTGCGCGCCTCGGAAGCACATCCTGAAAAATCTCCGAAATGATGCAACGCTGCGCTGAATACCACGATATCGAAATGCCCGTCTTTAAAGCTGAGCCTTTCTATATCCGAGGCCGCAAATTTTATATCGGGATTTATTTTTTTCGCGAGATCCAAGGCGTTGCCGGAGATATCGGCGCCCGTCAGATCCAGACCGAATCTCTTCAATTGCTCCGTAAACGCTCCCGTCCCGCATCCGAGGTCAAGTACTTTTTCTCCGGCTTTCGGACGGACGAATTTTTCAAAAAATAAAAGCAGCCTGTCATATGCCTTTTGAGTGAAGGCGTCATACCGGCCGTCCGCCGTCGCCTGATCGAAAAAATCGGCCTCGGCGCGCTTATCCTGCGTCTTATCCAATGCCGGGTCCATCCTGCCTTCCCGCGGTGGCGGCCCAGTATAGATAATAGATCACAAAAACCGCCATGACTAAATAAAATATACCGTAGCCGTACTTGACCGGATAGGGATCGAAGACCCAGCGGACGGTATTGGCGCCTCCGGGAAGCCTGATAGACTTAAAAGCCAGATTGGTGCGGTAGATATCCGTCCTCCCGCCGTTTACATAAGCGCGCCAGAAGCGGTCATAACTGTCCAGGAAATAGAGATACGAAGGCTGGTCGGTATTCGTGTCCATCAGGACCTCGTTGACAGTATATTTCTTGATCGTGCACCGGGCATCGTTCAAAACGGACCGGCCTTCATCACCTTCGGAC
>CAZYBX010000157.1:0-4005 GCA_964645565.1 uncultured Planctomycetia bacterium
TATCACGGCCGGCGGGGCGTTACTTGTATATCATATATTGGTGTCGTCGAGAGGGCGTAAGACTAAAGATGCATCCGGTAGTATTTGAAATAGGGAGCTTCAGGATATATTCATACGGCGTGATGATCGCGCTCGGTTTTCTGCTGGCCGTGTATCTGGCCGGCCTGGAGGCCAGGCGGGCAGGACTGTCTTATCACGCCGTGTTTGACATATTGCTATATGCGCTCATCTTCGGGATCATCGGCGCAAGGATATTGCACGTTATCCTGGATATCAGGTATTACATGCTTTTTCCGCTGGATATCTTAAGGATAAACAGGGGAGGGCTCGCCTTTCAAGGCGGCCTTGTCTCCGGAGTCCTGGCAGCCTGGTATCTCATACGAAAAAACAATATGCCGCTATGGAAGACCGCCGACGTGATAATCCCGTATGTGGCATTGGGCCAGGCCATCGGCAGGATCGGCTGTATCTTAAACGGATGCTGTTACGGCAAGCCCACTTATTCGGCCTTCGGTTTTTACCTTCCCGGACATGTTATACAGCCCCTGCACCCCACCCAGCTTTACCTCTCTGTCTATATGCTGTTCACGTTCATAGCGCTTAAAAAAATATACGCCAAAAAGAGATATGACGGACTCGTGTTCTTTTCTTACCTCGCTCTATTTTCGCTGGGCCGTTTTGTCATCGATTTTTATAGGGGCGATCTGAGGGCCGTCGCTTACGGCCTGACGGTATCGCAAATTATATCGCTCGGGATTCTTTTACCTTCCATCTTTATCATATTAATTAGACGCGAGCGATAGATGAAGGTATTGGAGCGGCTGGTGGGGACACTCACCGAAGGTGAGTGTCCCCGGGCGGCATGCAGAGGTTTTTATGGAGACGCACAGGTTCAGGGTGAATGAGGGCGAGGCCGGGCAGAGGCTGGACCTCTACCTTGTCGGCCGGCTCCCGCACACCATGTCCAGGACTCACCTGCAGAGGCTCATAAAGGATAAAAAGGTCCTCGTGAACGGCGCGGAGAGAAAGAGCCGCTACAATGTCGAACCGGGGGATGTCATAGAGGTCTTGATCCCGAAGCCGAGAAAGCTGACGGTCGCACCCCAGAAGATGCCGCTCGAGATAATCTTCGAGGACGACAGGATGCTTGTGATAAATAAGCCCGCCGGACTCGTGACCCACCCCGCTCCCGGCAATTATACGGGAACGCTCGTCAACGCGCTGGTCTACCATGTGAAAAAGCTTTCCATGACGGACGAGGCAAGGCCGGGGATTGTCCATCGGCTCGATAAAAACACTTCAGGGCTATTGGTGGTAGCCAAGGACGAGGAAGCGCATCTATTCATCTCCCGGCAGTTTGACGGCAGGAGTACCGAGAAGGTGTATCTGGCCGTAGTGGACGGCGTGGTGGAGCTGGATAATGGCGTAATATCCTACCCTATAGGCCGCCATCCCCGGGATAGAAAAAGGATGTCGGTACGGTTCTCGGAGGCAAAGGAGGCAGTCACCCGCTATAGCGTAATACAACGATTCAGGGCTCATACTTATCTGGAGATCAGGCCGGAGACCGGACGGACTCATCAGATAAGAGTGCATTTGGCTTATATAGGGCACCCCATAGTGAGCGATGAGACATATGGTAAAAAAAAGAAGAGCGGCCTGATTGCACGGCAGGCTTTGCACGCCGCCGAAATATCGCTGCGCCACCCGGGCACTCATGAGATTATGCATTTCAAGTCTCCTTTGCCCTCAGATATGAAGCGCCTGATAGATAGATTGAAAAATGATGGGTAATTAATTTGCATTTTACTGTTCTTATGGTATAATTGATACAAAATTAATACTTTAGTGAGGTATCATGATAAAAGATAATAGACCGGTTACCATTGCGCTTGCCGCCGGCTTAGCGCTGTTCGCCGCCGCGGCGCTTTTGATGTTCGCCTCGCTTAAGAGAGAGCACGACGATAAGGCGGCTCTCCAGAACGAGCTTGCCGAGGTCATGAAAGAAAGAAAGAAGCTTTCCCTGGAAGTGGAGGAACTGCAGCTTATAAAAAGCGACCTCGATATCAAGATCAGCAGCATAGAGGCCGAGAAGAAGTCGCTGCAGGAAAACTACGACAGGGAAAAGTCTCAAAACGACATCATAAGGAGCCGGCTCAGCAAAAAGGACGAAGAGATAAAGGCCGTTGAAGAGAAGTTGAACGCCGCGTTGAGCGAAAAACGGAAGATCCAGAGCTCTCTATCCGAAGAGCAGGAAAGGTATATCGAGCTGAAGGACCGCATAGATAAGCTGATGCTCGCCAAGGATACGCTGGAAGACAAGGTGCGCAATATCGTGAACAAGCAGGGCATAGAACTTGAGCGGATAGTCATAAAGGCGGAGGGTGAGCTTGAAGGAAAAGTGCTTGTGATAAACCGGGATTATAATTTTATCGTGGTGAACATCGGACAAAGGGACGAGATAAGGCTCGGAGACCTGTTGACCGTTTTTCGGGACGGCAAATACGTGGGGGAGGCGAAGATCGAGAAGATCTACGATACGATGTCTGCCGCGGCTATCACCAAAGAGCTTAAGACCGGTTCTATCATGATCAATGATAACGTAGTCGTACGGGGTAACTAGGATCTTTTGAATAAAGATCGTTCACAGCCGGCCGGGACATCTAGAGAAACCCGGCCTTTTGAATTAATAGAGCGAAAAAACGGTGAAAAAAATAAAGATGAATATAAGACCGGCCAAGTCCATAAGAGGAAAGATAGCGCTGCCGGGCGACAAATCCATATCTCACAGGGCCGTAATGATAGGCTCTATCGCGGAGGGCAGGACGAGAATCGAGAATTTCCTGAGCGCAGGGGATTGCCTCTCCACAGTAGAGGCTTTTAAGGCGATGGGGGTCGCGATAGACCGCCGCGGGAACGCCGTTTCGGTCGAAGGGGCGGGGCTAAAAGGCTTAAAAAGGCCCGATACCCCTCTTTATGCGGGGAATTCCGGGACGACTATGAGGCTGCTCATGGGCATCCTTGCCGGCCAGGATTTTGAGTGTACCATATCGGGCGATGAGTCTCTAAGCCATAGGCCGATGAAAAGAGTGACGGGACCGTTGAGGCGGATGGGCGCCCATATAAGCGGAAGGGATGATGCCAACCTCGCGCCGTTGACGGTCAGGGGAGGGAATCTGCGGGGCATAGATTACGAGTCGCCCGTCGCGAGCGCGCAGGTAAAATCATCTATCCTCCTCGCCGGCCTCTACGCCGACGGAACGACATCCGTCACCGAGCCTTTTCGATCGAGAGATCATACCGAAAGGATGCTCGGACTTTTCGGGGCACCCGTTTCTACGGAGGGCCGCAAGACCTCGGTAAAAAAGTGCGGCGGGATGAAAGGCGCGCGCCTGCCGGTGCCCGGCGATATATCCAGCGCGGCTTTTTTTATTGTGGCCGCTTTGCTCGGAAAAGATTCCGAACTGATCATGAGGGGGGCCGGATGCAATAAAACGCGTACAGGGGCCATAGATATCCTGAAAAGGATGGGCGCCGACATTAATATCACGGGTGAGCGCGGTGACTGGGAGCCTGTATGCGATCTGACCGTCCGTTCAAGCAGGCTTAAAGCGGCAAAGGTAGACAGGACGGAGATCCCTCGATGCATAGATGAATTGCCTATCCTGATGGTGGCCGCGTCACTGGCAGAAG
Source organism: uncultured Planctomycetia bacterium (assembly GCA_964645565.1). Taxonomy (GTDB): domain Bacteria; phylum Omnitrophota; class Gorgyraeia; order JAHIPI01; family JAHIPI01; genus BS750m-G14. Next base: position 3,694 of record CAZYBX010000157.1, read on the forward strand.
GCCGCAGTGTTATAAGCGGCGCGGGCGAGTTGAGGGTAAAAGAAACGGACAGGATCGCCTCTCTGCAAAAAAATCTCAATAAAATGGGCGCCAGGATAAGCACGGACGGGGACGATGTCATAATCGAAGGGGTCCGTTCGCTCAATGGCGCGGAACTTTCGAGCTATGGCGACCACAGGACCGCGATGGCGGTCTCGGTCGCGGCGCTGACCTGTGAGCGGCTTAGCGTCATAGACGATATATCCTGCGTCGACATATCCTTCCCGGGATTCTACGATATGCTGAAATCCGTCTCAATCTATTGACAGGGCA
>CAZYBX010000158.1:0-3971 GCA_964645565.1 uncultured Planctomycetia bacterium
ATATGCCAGGCGGAGACGGAACAGGCCCTTTTGGAGGAGGCCCGGGGACAGGCAGAGGCATGGGTAGAGGCGGCGGCCGTGGTAGAATGGGCGGCAATCGCCCAGGTGCAGGTCCCGGAGGAATTTGCGTATGTCCTAGTTGTAATCTATCCGTACCACATACAGCGGGCACCCCATGCTATAACATGAGTTGTCCCAAATGTGGTACAAAGATGGTTAGAGGATAATTTTTCGTTGTAAACCTTATAGTTTTTTATCGAAAAACAGTTACAGGAGGTAAAAAGTGCCTTTTGGGAACGGAAGAGGCCCATATTGGCAGGGTCAAAGAGGGGGTCAAGGTAGATTTGGCAGAGGTCGCGGGAGAGGACGAATGTTTCGGGGGCAACCTTCTTTTTTGGGCCAAGTGCCACAGGTTTTCAACCAACCTGCTTCAAAAGGACAAGAATTAGAATTGCTTAAACAACAATCGCAACAGCTTAAACAGCAGTTAGATATAGTTCTCAGGCGGATTGAGGAGGCGGGCAAAGGGAACAAACAAGAGCCGCGGCCACAAGAACTTACGAGCTTAAGAGCCTTTATCGATGAATCAAAATGTACAGGTTGCGGTATGTGCGCAAATGTTTGTTCTCAAGGTGCAATTACGGTTAATAATTTGGCGAGAGTTAATATGACATTATGTATAGGTTGTGGCGCCTGTGTTGGCGTTTGTCCTAATAGAGCAATTTTCTTAAGACGGATATAAACATGATAATATCGGTTGCCAGCGGAAAAGGCGGAACGGGAAAAACCACAATAGCAGTGAATATGGCGCTCTCAATAGATGGGGGAGTGCAGTTTTTGGATTGCGATGCAGAAGAACCGAACGCGCATATTTTTTTAAAGCCCGTAATAAAACAAACCAGGAAGGTTTTTATCCCCGTTCCTGAAATTGACGAAAAAAAATGCACATATTGCGGTAAATGCCGGGAAGTTTGTGCCTACAATGCCATTGCGGTGATAAAAGGAAGTGAAAGCAAAAAGGGCAGTATCTTGGTTTTTTCCAATCTTTGCCACGGTTGCGGCAGCTGCAGCTACTTTTGCCCCGAGGGCGCGATAAAAGAAGTAAACAAAGAAATCGGCGAAATTGAAATCGGTAGTTCGGCTGCGCTCACTACAAGCGCGGCCGGTGCCATGCAGTTTATACATGGACGCCTTAATATCGGAGAGGCAATGGCCCCGCCGGTTATAAGACAGATAAAAAGATATATAAACCCGACGCGCACGGTCGTCATCGATGCTCCACCCGGAACCTCATGCCCCGTGGTCGAGGCCATAAAGGAGAGCGATTTTTGTGTGCTAGTTACCGAACCGACGCCGTTCGGCTTAAACGATTTAATGCTTGCGGTAGAGACTCTAAGAAAGTTAGCCATTCCTTTCGGAGTTGTGATCAACCGCTCGGATTTGGGCAATAAGAAAACAGACGAGTTCTGCGAGAGCGAGAATATTCCCGTTCTTATGCGGATACCATTTAAAAAGGAGATAGCCGCGGCCTATTCAAAGGGAGAACCCATCGTCAAGGCATTTCCGGAATATAAAAAGGATTTTCGAATGCTTCTTAATAAAATTATGGAAAAGAAAGACAACTTATGACTAAAAAGACAGACGTTCTTATTATAGGCGGAGGGCCGGCCGGCATTGTAAGCGCGATTACAGCAAAAAGGTATTATCCGGATAAGAATGTTTTGATCATGAGAAATGTCAATAACGGGTGTATACCCTGCGGAATTCCATACATGTTCAAGAGTCTTAACAACCCCGACGATAATAAGATGGGGCTTGATTCTTTGCGTAAAAAGAACATAGAAGCGGCTGTCGATGAAGCGGTAAAGATAGACCGCGGCGATAAGGCAGTTTTTGGCAAGAGCGGCCAGGAATATAAATATGAAAAATTGATCCTTGCCCTTGGGTCGCTCCCTATCAAACCGCCAATATCAGGAATTGAAAAGGAAGATATTTACCCTATCCATAAAGACATGGATTATTTGAAAATGACGATTGAAAGGGTAAAAAGAGCGAAAAGCGTGTTGGTTCTGGGAGGAGGGTTTATAGGCGTCGAATTTGCCGATGAAGTCTCAAAGATAGACGGCCTTAATGTATATTTGGCGGAGATTCTTCCGCATCTTTTAGCAAATTCTTTTGACGAGGAGTTTTCCGTGTTGGCGGAGGAAAAACTGAAATCAGAAGGCGTTACTATTTTGACCGGCACGCAGGTAGCCGAATTCCTCGGCGGGAAGAGAATCGAAGGCGTAAGATTCGGGGATGGGAAAGAGCTTAAAATAGACAGCGCTATTCTGGGGATAGGGGCTGTTCCTAACACGTCTTTGGCAACGGAGGCAGGTTTGGATTTGGGAAGGGGCAAAGGGATATGGGTGGATGAGTACATGAGAACGGCAGATCCCGATGTTTTTGCGGTAGGCGATTGCGCCGGTAAAAGAGATTTTTATACGAGGAAAGATACACCCGTCATGCTCGCCTCGACCGCTACCGCGGAGGCGAGAATCGCCGGAGCAAACCTCTATCAGTTAAAAGTTATCCGCGAGAACAAAGGAACAATCGCGATATATTCAACTTATGTTGACGGTCTTGTTTTGGGTTCCGCGGGTCTCACGGAGACAAGCGCTAAAAAAGAGGGTTTTGAGATTATTGCGGGTAATGCCGGCGGAATGGACAAACATCCCGGAAGCCTGCCCGGAGCCAGTAGTATAAAGGTGAAGCTGATTTTTTCCCGCCAGTCCGGGATTCTTATGGGCGGCCAGGTGTCCGGAGGGATGTCAGCGGGCGAGATAATCAACATCATCGGCATGGCTATCCAGCAAAGGGTTTCCGTAACGGAGCTGGAAACGCTGCAAATGGCAACTCATCCATATTTAACGTCCGCTCCAACGATGTATCCCGTTGTCCTAGCGGCCCAAGATGCGTCTGATAAAATGTGAGACAGGTTTCTATGAAACAGATTGTCATTATAAGCGGAAAAGGCGGAACGGGCAAAACCGTAATTACGGGCGCGTTTGCCGCCTTAGCGGAAAATAAGGTTATGGCCGACTGTGATGTGGATGCTGCCGATTTGCATTTATTATTGCAACCGGATATAAAGGAGCGCCATGAGTTCAGAAGCGGGAAAACCGCAGTTATAGATAAGGAAAAATGTATTAAATGCGGCAAATGCGCCGCTATATGCCGTTTCAATGCCATAAAGGACGATCTTACCGTAGACAGGATTTCCTGCGAAGGATGCGCTTTCTGTAGTTTCGTCTGCCCTGCCGGTGCCATCAAGATGGAAGAAAATGTTTCGGGCGAGTGGTTTATTTCCGAAACGCGTTTCGGACCCATGGTGCACGCCAAGTTAGGCATAGCCGAAGAGAATTCGGGAAAACTTGTTTCTCTTGTGAGAAAGCAAGCAAAGGAACTGGCTGAAAAAAAGAAAGCCGGTTGGGTCATTGTTGACGGTGCACCCGGTATAGGATGTCCCGTCATCGCGTCGCTTTCCGGGATAGATTGCGCCGTAGTAGTGACCGAACCGACGCTGTCGGGCTTGCACGATGCGGACAGAGTCATCGGCGTGGCAAAGCACTTCGGCGTTTCTTGCGTAATAATCGTGAATAAATACGATCTCAATATGGATATGACCGGAAGAATAGAGAATTACTGCAAAGATAATAATATCGAACTAATCGGGAAAATTCATTTTGACAAGTCTGTCGTAGAGGCGATGGTCAATGGAAAAACGGCAATAGAGTATCCGGCGGGGATAGCCAAAGAAGAGATAATCGGTGCCTGGCAGATACTACAGAAGAAATTGAAGTAATTCAACAGGGGGATGAAAAATGGACAAAGTCAATCAAAGGTTTTCGAACAGATTTGGAAGCCACTGGATTAAGGTGAAGTTTTACCGGGAAAAGCCAAAGGACGATGCTAAAAGGCTTAAAGATGTC
>CAZYBX010000159.1:0-3959 GCA_964645565.1 uncultured Planctomycetia bacterium
TAACCGACCACATGCTCGCCGATATCGAAAAAGAGACCGTCAAGTTTATGCCGAACTTCGACGATTCCCTGAAAGAACCCACGGTCCTTCCGGCGGCGCTGCCCAATCTTTTGATAAACGGCTCAAGCGGCATAGCGGTCGGCATGGCGACCAACGTCCCGCCTCACAATCTGTCGGAGGTGGCCGACGGCGCTATCGCGTTTATAGACGACCCCGATATCGACGCCGCCGGCCTTATGAAGCATATAAAAGGCCCTGATTTCCCGACGGGGGGTATAATCTGCGGCAAGGAAGGCATCGTGGAGGCGTATAAGACCGGGCGGGGGAGGATCATCGTGCACGCCAAGGCGACGACCGAAGCGCTTAAAAGCGGCAAACAGCAGATAGTGATATCGGAGATACCGTATCAGGTGAATAAGACGAACCTGATCGAATCGATCGCGGACCTGGTGCAGTCAAAACGCGTCGAGGGGATAAGCGACCTGAGGGACGAATCCGATAAGGACGGCATGCGCATAGTCATCGAGCTCAAGCGCGACCAGGAGGCGCAGGTCATACTGAACCAGCTTTACAAGCATACGCAGATGCAGACGACGTTCGGCATCATAATGCTGGCGCTGGTCAACAACAGGCCCGAGGTGCTGGGTTTAAAACAGCTCATCACCCATTACGTCAGCCACCGCAAAGAGATCGTCATAAACAGGACGAAATTCGACCTCAGAAAGGCCGAGGACAGGGCGCATATACTGGAAGGGCTGAAGATCGCCCTTAAGAACCTGGACAAGATAGTCAATCTGATAAAACGCTCCAAGACGCCGCAGGAGGCGAAGGAAGCGTTGATGGATAAATTCGACCTCTCGGACAGGCAGGCCCAGGCGATATTGGAGATGCAGCTTCAGAGGCTGACGGGGCTCGAGAGAGAAAAGATAGACAAAGAGTACCTGGAGCTTTTGAAAAAGATAGAATACCTGAAAAGCGTCCTTGAGAGCGAGAAGAAGGTCCTTGAGATCATCAAAAACGAATTGGCGGATATCAAGAAGAAGTTCGGCGACGAGCGCAGGACCGCGATCCTCGGAAAGGTGCAGGAGCTCGAGATGGAGGATCTGATCGCCGACGAGGATGTCGTGATCACGATAAGCCATTCCGGCTATATAAAGCGGTTTCCCGTTTCTTCGTACAAAAAGCAGAAGAGGGGCGGCAGGGGCGTCACGGGTGCCGGCATGAAGGACGAGGACTTCATACAGGACATCTTCGTCGCTTCCACGCATGATAATATGCTTTTCTTCACCAATAAGGGGAAGGCGCACCTCTTAAAAGTCTATGACATGCCTCAGGGGGGGAGGATATCGAAGGGAAAATCCATAGTCAATCTCCTGAGCCTGTCGCAGGGCGAGGGCATAACCTCAAGCCTCGCCGTCAAAGAGTTCGAGGATGACAAGAACCTGCTGATGGTCACAAGAAGCGGCAGGGTAAAAAAGACGGCGCTGACGGACTTCGCGAATATCAGACGGGGCGGCATAAACGCCATAAATCTGGACAAAGACGACGTCTTGATCGGGGTCCAGCTTACGGGCGATAAAGACGACATCTTCATCGCCACGAACGAGGGCAAGGCCATCAGGTTCCCGGAAAAGCAGATCCGCCAGATGGGCAGGAACGCGGCCGGTGTCCGCGGGATCAGATTGGGCAAGAAGGATAAGGTGGTCGGCATGGCCGTTGTGCGGGACAAAAAGGAGACGCTTCTGACCATCACGCAGAAAGGTTTCGGCAAAAGAACCGAAGCCGCGGAATACCGCATACAGTCGCGCGGCGGTAAAGGCATCATCAACATGAAGGTAACGGCCAAGAACGGCCCGGTGGTGGGCTTAAGGATGGTCTCGGACAGAGACGAGATCATGCTTATCACTCAAGGCGGCATGATCGTGCGCTGCCCGGTGAAGGATGTGAGGAATACAGGCAGGGCGGCTCAGGGCGTACGGATAATCAAACTTGAGGCAAAAGACAATGTGGCTGCTGTCGCCAGCGTGATAAGGGAAGAAGACGAATAGCAGTGTTTGCGGTCGAGATTATATAGAGGGTGCGCTGTGAAGGCAAATGCCAGGGTGTTAGGGTTTTAACGGGCGGCATATTTAGCTTTACAAGCAGCTTTGTACACATATAATATAGCTCTACATTTTGAATTATAATACGTCCCCATCGTCTAGTCTGGCCTAGGACACGAGCTTTTCAAGCTTGCGACCGGGGTTCAAATCCCCGTGGGGACGCCAATCTGTATGGTTAACCCCAAAGACTGTAGTCTTTGGGGCGGCCGAATAAAAAGGTGGACTTCACTCTTGGAGTCCACCTTTATTTTGTGGATAACCTCACATAAGAAGCGCTTTTTCTCGTCAAAAGAAAAATCCGGTGGAAACCCAAGCGCATAACACGGGAGGTTGTTCATGAAGTGCGCTATTTATGTCAGGGTTTCCACGGATGAACAGGCCAAAGCGGGCTACTCTCTCGCCGCCCAGGTTGACCGTCTAAAGTCCTTCATCAAAAGTCAGGGCTGGGTCGCCACCGAGATATACTCGGATGACGGTTACTCCGCTAAAAACCGCAAACGGCCGGCCTTAAGACGGCTGCTTGATGACGCCTCAGAAAAGCGGTTTGATGTCGTGCTTGTCTATAAGATCGACCGCCTGTCACGCCGCCTTAAAGACCTCATCGAAATACTCGAAGAACTATCACACTATGATGTGGGCTTTAAGTCTATAACCGAGCTCATAGATACCACGACACCGGAAGGCCGGCTAATGTTTCATCAGTTCGGATCGTTCGCGCAGTACGAACGCGAGCTGATAGGCCGGAGGACAAAGATGGCCATGATAAAACGGACGAAAGAAGGGAAATGGAATGGCGGCCCAGCCCCGTACGGGTACTATCTAAACAGCCCTATGCTCAAGATCAAGGAAAATGAGGCTCAAGTGGTGCGGCTCATTTTTGAGCTCGCCGATATAAAGAACATGGGCGTAATCAACATCGCCCGCTTCCTTAATGACAAAAACCTCAAGGCGATAAACAGCAAGTGGCGTCAAAATACCGTCCATCGAATACTTACAAACCCGGTTTATATCGGCGAGCTCAACTGGGGCGGCGAGAGAGTACAGGGGATTCACAAGCCCATCATAAAAGAGGCACAGTTCGAGAGGGTCCAAAGGCTTCTAAAGACGAGAAAGGCAAAAACACGTGGGCTTGTGAGCCCCAATCTTCTCACAGGCCTCATATTTTGCAAGTGCAGCTCGGCCATGCATGTCCTATATCCGGGGCTACCGCCTAAAAACAAATACAAGTATTATGTCTGTACGGCCCGGTCGGTTCACAAGAAATGCACAACACCATATATCAGGGCCGACATTCTGGAGAGATCCGTTATCGATAAAATCAGAGAGTTTTATAGTGATGAGAAGTTACTATCCGCTACTATAAACCGCCTGAAGAAACAGTTCATGGCCGAGCTGCCGTCGCTTAATAAGCGCCGGCTCGATTTAGGCCGGAATATATCGCGTTTGAGGCGCCAGAAAGAAGGCTTGCTAAAATGGATGGGGGAGAAGGGGGTAAAGCCATACACATTAAACGCTATTAACGAAAAGCTTGAGCGGATCGAGCCGGCGCTGCATGAGGCAAAATACGAGCATATGAGACTTGACGAACTGTTGGATAAACGCTCTGCTTTGGCCTGTTCATCAAAAAACGTAGCCAGGGATATATTGGGATCCCTGGCAAGTTTTGCAGATTTTTCTTTTGGCGAGAAAAAGCGCTTCTTATGTGAGGTTATCCACAAAATAAAAGTGAACTCCAAGAGTGAAGTCCACCTTTTTATTCGGCCGCCCCAAAGACTACAGTCTTTGGGGTTAACCATACAGATTGGCGTCCCTCACTGGAAGAAAACCCAAAACACCGGTTATTTTTATAGAGCAACT
>CAZYBX010000160.1:0-3948 GCA_964645565.1 uncultured Planctomycetia bacterium
GTAATAGGCGGTTATAATCTGCGCGTCTATCCCAAAGAGTCCGACAGCCATCCAGAAATAGACTATGGCGTGATCGAAGACGCCTACGATACGGTACCCCAGCTTTTCGAGGCGCTGGAAGGAAAGAGGAGGCTGGAAGACGTCGTAGGCCTGGCATATAAGGACGGGGGTGAAATCAAAATAAATCCGCCCCGGGCCGTGGACTTCGACAAATATCCGAATCCGACCAGAGACCTTCTGCCTAACGAGCTTTACGCCGAATTCCCGACAGAGAGAAAGAACTTCACGGTCATGGTGACAAGCTTAGGCTGCCCTTACAGATGCACCTTCTGCGAAGCCGGAGGGACGCGGTATAATCCGCGCCGCCCGAAGACCGTGGTGGACGAGATGGAGGAGTGCTACAAAAAATACAATATAAGGGAGATAGACATCTTTGATTACGATTTTACCGCGGACAAGAAGAGGGTCATAGAGATATGCCGGGAGATGAGAAGGCGCGGGCTCGACATACTGTGGGCATGCAGGTCGAGGATAGATATAGACGAAGAGACCTTGCGCGAGATGAAGGGGGCGGGCTGCGGAAGGATCTACTACGGAATAGAATCAGGCTCGCAGGAGATACTGGATAAGATACGCAAGGACATCACGCTGGCTCAGGTAAGGGATACGATAAGGCGCACTAAAAGATTGGGGATAAAGGCCCTCGGCTTCTTCCTGATAGGCGCCCCGGGCGAGACAAAGAAAACGGTGAAGGAGACTATTAGATTCGCTAAAGAGCTGAAGCTGGATTATGTCCAGTTCTCAAAATGCCTGGCCAAGCCCCTCACCCCTCTATGGAAACAGATGGTGCGGGAAATGGGGAAAGACTACTGGAGGGAATGGATACTGGGAAATGAGACGGACCGCCCGCTCCCGCGGCCATGGACAGAGCTCACCAGTGAAGAGATAGACTGCCTGGCCCGCCGGGCTTATGTAAGTTACCATTCTCAGCCTTATTTTCTATTGAAGGCCGTCTTAAAAGTGAGGTCTTTTACGGAGTTCAAGAGGAAATTCCTGGCTTTTTTGGATATGGTCTTTACCCAGGAGGATATATCGACGAAAGACGAAAAATTCGTCGCCTATCACGAGGAAGCAAAGAAGCTGGATTTCTACATTAAGCTGCATACCTAGCATATGAAGATCACATTCGTCCATCTGGGAAGAGAGCATTTAGGCATAGAATACCTCTCGAGCGTGCTCAAAAAAGCGGGCCATGAGACCTCACTCGCGCATGACCCCGGCATCTTCGGGCCGGAGGACAACGTATTTTGCATTCCGCCGCTTGAGAGGTTTTTCAGCAGAAAGAAAGAAGTGATAGCTAAAATAGAGAAGACGAAACCCGACCTGGTCGCCTTTTCTGTTTATACCGGCACGTATCCGTGGGCCCGCGATGTAGCGAGGGCGGTCAAGGGCAAAACGAACGCGAAGACGGTCTTCGGAGGCTTACACGCCACTCTCGTACCGGAAATAGCGATAAAAGAGGAGGTTGCGGACTTTGTCATAGTGGGCGAGGGGGAATACGCCCTTTTGGATTTGGCCGAGGCCATATCTTCGGGTAAGGCGTATTATGATATACCGAACCTTTGCTATAAGAAGGAAGGCGCCGTCGTAAAGAACCCGCCGAGAGAGCCGATACGGGACCTCGACTCGCTCCCCTTTCCGGACAAGGAATTATTCGAGGCGGACGTCGATCACGGGCAGGATTACATGATAGTGACAAGCAGGGGCTGCAAATTTAACTGCAGTTTCTGCTGCGAATGCTACTTTCATAAGATATACGGCAATAGATACTTTCGCAGGAGGGGCATAGCATCCGTAATGGACGAATTGAAAAGGATGAAAGAGAGGTATGATTTCAAAAGGGTGATGTTCTTTGACAGCGTCTTCTTTACGGATAAAAGATGGCTGGAGGATTTTCTGCGCGAATATAAGAGGGAGGTCTCCGTGCCGTTCAGATGCGAAGGCCACGTAGCTTTTTCCGGCTACGACATGGTCAGGATGATGAAGGATTCCGGCTGTTACGGCATAGATTTCGGGGTCCAGACGTTTAATGAGGATATAAGGAGGAAGATCCTGAACCGCCCCGAGACAAACGATGAGATAGAAAAGGCATTCGCCGCGTGCGATAAGGCCGGCCTGAGATATGACGTCGACCTGATACTCGCGCTCCCTTCGATGACAGAGGACGATTACGCGCTTCCGCTTAAATTCATGGATTCCCACAAGCGCCTCAACCGGATAAAGTGCTTTTACCTCTCCTATTATCCCAGGCTGCCGATCGTGGATAAGGCAAAGGAGTCAGGTATAATAGATGACAGCGATATCGAGGGTTTCGAGAGGGGCGAGGTGGGAGATTTTTTCCACAAGGATTCCATCAAGGACCCCGCGGACAGGGCCATGAAGGATAATTTCGAGAAGTTTTATAAAATATACCCCCTTATACCCGCGCCGGTCCGGAGGTTCATTACGCGGAAGAAACTGTACAGGCAGTTCCATTTTTTGCCTAAACCATTGGTCATCCTCGCGCAGCTTGCGATAGGTATTTTGAAAAATGATCTAAGGTTTTATACCCACATCAATAACTATCTTATTCAAATAAGAAAGAGGTTTGGATATGGGCATACATTATCGCGGAAATAGGCATATTATCCCTATAATCATACTGGTATTGACGTCCGTGCTCATCTACTCCGACACATTCAAGAACCCCTTTATGTGGGACGACAGGGACCTCATACTCGAGAACGGGTCCGTGCAGAGCATAAGGAACGCCCCGCTTTTCTTCACCGCCAGATACTGGAATTATCTTCACCCGGGGATAAAGGGCCAGTACAGGCCCATAACCGTGCTCTCCATAGCCTTTGACTATTTTCTTTGGAAGGACAACCCGTTCGGCTACCACCTGACTAATTTGTTATTGCATATATTAAACTGCATCCTCCTGTATTTACTGGGCCTGCGGTTAGTAAGCCGTCATTGCGAGCCCGAGCGGCGCGAGGGCGAAGCAATCTCTTCAATCGCCTTTCTCGCCGCTATATTCTTCGCCGCCCACCCCATACACACCGAATCGGTCACCTGGATAAAGAACCGCTTCGATCTACTAAGCCTGGCCTTCTTTCTATCGTCGCTTCTTCTATTTATCAGATACGCGAAAGGGCGTAAGGGCAATATCTCTTACCTGGCGGCCTTATTCCTATTCATCCTGGCCCTTTTCTCCAAGGAGATGAGTATAACGCTTCCCTTTATATTGTTGATATACGCCCTCTATTTCATCCCAGGGGAAAACAGGAAAGAGGCGGTAAAGGCGGCCCTGCCCTTCTTCGGCTTCGCGGTATTTTACCTCCTCCTTAAATATACAGAGCTCATTAAGACAGTCTCCCAAAGCGACGCGCCGAAGCTCGTTCTCAGCTCCCATATACTCTTCGTCTTTAAGACCATAGCCTGCTATACCACATTACTCATACTCCCCATACGCCTTAACGCCGAGCGCATGCTCGGGATACCCCTGTCCATATTAGAGCCCGGCGCGCTTTTATCTATCCTATGCATCTTTTTACTTCTTGTCATCGCCGTCATTACTTACAAACGCCTGAGGATAGCCTCCTTTTCCATACTTTGGATATTATTCACCCTTTTACCCGCCTCGAACATAATATTCCTGGCCTCAAGGCCGATCGCGGAACAGCGCCTGTACATACCCTCGGCAGGCTTCTCATTCCTTCTCGCCGCCTGTATCGCGGGCTTATACTCTTTAGAATCTAACTTATTATCCCGTAAGATGTTACAGCGTACAGCCATATCCCTTACATTCCTCATCCTCATATTCTATTCATACACCACCTTCATGAGGAACCTGGACTGGAGAGACCCTCTGACATTCTGGAAGAAGACGGTCGAGGCGGCGCCTTA
>CAZYBX010000161.1:0-3914 GCA_964645565.1 uncultured Planctomycetia bacterium
CGAGCGAAGTCCGGACACGCCGGGGCCGGACGAGCGTTTCTGCGAAAAACAAACCGATCGCGAGGTTCAGAATCTTTCGGAGCGAGCACGATTTTAACATTACTTCCTCATCCAGGGCATCATGCCCCTGAGTTCCCGGCCGATCTTTTCTATCGGATGCGAGTCGTCCCTTTTTCGCAAATCGTTAAACACGGGACGCCCCGCCTGGTTTTCCTCGATCCATTCCTTGGCGAACTTGCCGCTCTGTATCTCGCCGAGTATCTTCTTCATCTCTTTGCGCGTATCCTCGTTTATGATCCGCCTGCCCCTCGTGAGGTCTCCGTATTCGGCGGTATCCGAGACCCGCTTCCTCATGCCCTGTATGCCGGTCTCGTATATGAGGTCCGTGATAAGCTTGAGCTCGTGAAGGCACTCGAAATACGCTATCTCCGGCTGGAAGCCGGCCGCCACTAATGTCTCGAAACCCGCCTTGATCAATTCCGTAACGCCGCCGCACAAGACCACCTGTTCGCCGAAAAGGTCTGTCTCCGTCTCTTCCTTGAACGTGGTCTCGATGACCCCGGCCCGCGCGCCGCCGATACCTCTGGCATACGCGAGCGCGAGTTTAAGCGCCTTGCCGGTATGGTCCTGGAACACGGCCGCAAGGCAGGGCACGCCTTTGCCCTCTTCGTACATCCTGCGCACAAGCGCGCCGGGTCCCTTGGGCGCTACCATGAATACGTCGATATTCTTAGGCGGGACTATCTGCCCGAAATGGATATTAAACCCGTGCGAGAAGACGAGGGCCTTCCCGGCGGTCATATTCTTCTCTATCGAATCCTTATACACCTTCGCCTGGATGTGGTCCTGCGTCAGTATCTGTATGATCTGGGCATCTTTTGAGGCCTTATCGGCGCCTGCGGGTTCGAAGCCGTCGGCCTTGGCCGTCTTATAATTAGGGGTATCCTTGAGCTCGCTCACGATAACTTCGAGGCCGCTATCGCGCAGATTGAGGGCCTGGCCTCTGCCCTGGATACCGTAACCTATGATCGCGATCTTTTTTCCTTTCAATACCGACATATCCGCGTCTTTTTCGTAGTAGATCTTCGCCATCGCATTCTCCTTGTATTATGCCCTGTTTTAGGAGTTAGGCGTTAGGAGTTAGGAACTATCTCCTATCTCCTATCTCCTAAGACAACGCTATTTACTAAGACCCTTCCTTTCCTATTGCCACTGTTCCGGACCTCACTATCTCTTTTATACCGTATGGGCGCAAGAGCTCCAAAATGGCATGGACCTTCGCTTCGTCTCCCATCTCCTCGACCGTTATCGTCTTAAGGCCGACATCGACGACCTTGGCGCCGACGGATTCTATAACCTTCAGGACCTCAGGCCTCATTTTTTGCTCCACTTCAACCTTGACCAGGAGGATCTCACGGGTTATACACTGTTTTCGCGTATAATCGATGACCTTTATGACGTCGATGAGCTTGTTGAGCTGTTTTTTGACCTGCTCCAATATTCTGTCGTCCGCGCGCAATACGATAGTCATCCTGGAGACGGTGGGGTCTTCTGTCTCGCTGACGGCAAGGGAGTCGATGTTGAAGCCGCGCGCGCTGAAAAGCCCGGCGATCCTCGCCAGCACCCCGAATTTGTTCTCCACCAATACCGATATAGTATGTTTTTGCATATCCTATGCCATTCCTCCTATCATCCTGTTGATAGCCTCGCCTGCGGGGACCATCGGAAAAACATTCTCTTCCCTCTCCACTTTAAAATCCATCACGACCGTGTTCTTGATCTTAAGCGCCTTGTTCAGGGCGGGCCTCACCTCGGACTTCTTTGTGATGCGCATGCCCGCCGCGCCGTATGCTTCCGCAAGCTTGACAAAATCAGGGCTGCAGTCAAGGCATGTCCCGGAATACCGCTTATTATAGAACAATTCCTGCCACTGCCTCACCATGCCGAGATAACCGTTGTTGAGTATCACTATTTTTACCGGCAATTTATTGCTGACGGCGGTGATCAGCTCCTGTATGTTCATCTGTATGCTGCCGTCGCCGGCGATATCGACGACCGTGGCCTTAGGTTTTCCGACCTGCGCGCCGATGGCCGCCGGGAAACCGAAGCCCATAGTGCCTAAGCCGCCGCTGGAAATATACGTACGCGGTTTCGTATATTGGTAAAACTGAGCCGCCCACATCTGGTTCTGGCCCACCTCTGTGCAGATGATTGCGTCTCCTTTTGTGGCTTTATAGAGCTCTTCCACCACATATTGCGGCCTCAGCTTATCGTCCTTCTTATAGCTGAGCGGCGATTTACTTTTCCATTCGTATATCTTTTTAAGCCAGGGTGCTATATCGGGCTTTTTCTTCAGGTATCTGATCAATTCCTTCAGCACGTTTTTCGCGTCTCCCACGATAGGGATGTCCACTCTGACGTTTTTGCTGATCGCGGACGGATCAATATCGATATGGATGACCTTTGCGTGCGGCGCGAACGCCTCTATTTTACCCGTCACCCTGTCGTCGAAACGCGCGCCCACCGCGATTATAAGATCGCTTTCCATGATCGCGTGGTTCGCGTAGACTGTGCCGTGCATACCGAGCATGCCCAGAGAAAGCTCATCAGTCTCCGGAAATCCACCCAGACCCAAAAGCGTAGTAGTAACGGGGATACCCGTCTTCCTCGCCAGCTCTGTCAGCTCATGCGACGCGTTCGAAAGGATGATGCCGCCTCCGGAATAGATCACGGGCTTCTTGGCCTGGATTATCGCCTTGGCGGCCTTCTTGATCTGTCCCACATGCCCAAAATATGTAGGCTTATAGCTCCTCATATCGACAGAACCCGGATAGCGGAACTCTGTCTCATGAGTCGTAACGTCAACCGGCAGGTCTATGACTACAGGACCCGGCCTTCCCGTCGAGGCTATGTGAAAAGCCTCTTTAACGGTCATAGCCAGCTCCTTCACGTCTTTGACAAGGTAATTATGCTTTGTGATCGGCCGGGTGATACCCGTCACATCCGCTTCCTGAAAAGCGTCGTTTCCTATAAGAAACGTCTTCACCTGTCCGGTTATCGCCACGACCGGCACAGAATCCATATATGCGGTAGCAAGCCCCGTCACCAGATTCGTAGCGCCCGGTCCGGAAGTGGCCATGCATACCCCCACTTTTCCCGTAGCCCTGGCATAACCGTCGGCCGCATGCGCGGCCCCCTGTTCATGCCGCGTCAATATGAACCTCAGATCCGAGTCGTAGAGGGCGTCGAATAACGGCAATACCGACCCCCCCGGATACCCGAATATGACCTCCACCCCTTCTTTTTGTAATGACCTGATAAGGATCTCTGCGCCTTTTAGATTCATTTTTCCAGTATAGCTCCTTCGTTAGCCTGCGTAACAAACCGGGCGTATTTGCTTAAATAGCCCTCGTTGATAGCGGGTTTCGGCGGCGTAAACTTTGAAAGCCTGTTCTTTATTTCCCTGCCGCTGACCTTAAGCTCCAGCTTCCTGGCCGGGATATCTATTGTGATAATATCGCCGTTTTTCACCGCGGCCAGAGGCCCGCCTATCGCGGCTTCCGGCGCGATATGGCCTATGCACGGCCCCTTTGTCCCTCCGGAAAACCTGCCGTCGGTTATAAGGGCGACGTCGTTCGAGAGCCCCATGCCGACAACGCTCGACGTGGGAGACAGCATCTCTCTCATGCCGGGACCGCCTTTAGGCCCTTCGTATCTGATGACTATAACGTCTCCTTTATTTATCTTTTTGTCGAGTATCGCCTTCATCGCCGATTCTTCCGAATTGAAGACGCGGGCCTTTCCCCTGAACTTAAGCGTCCTCTTATTCACGGCGCTCTGCTTGACCACCGAGCCGTCGGGCGCCAGATTTCCGTAAAGGATGGCCATACCGCCCTCTTTGTGATAAGGGTTGT
>CAZYBX010000162.1:0-3871 GCA_964645565.1 uncultured Planctomycetia bacterium
ACGGACCTTGTCATCGGGAAGACCGTCGCGGATGCGCTTAAGATCTCTAATAAGGCGGTGGCGGAGGCGCTGGGCGGCCTGCCGCCCATAAAGATGCATTGCTCCATGCTCGCGGAAGAAGCGCTTAAATCCGCGATAAACGATTATCTGAATAAGAAAAAGAAATAAAAGAGATAAAAATGATCCATTTGCAAAAACAGAGGTTGAGACAGGAGATATTGGAGAAACTGAACAATATCCCGAAGGAGGATAAGGAGAAAAGAGTAAAACGTTTAAAAGAGAAACTGTTTTCACTGGAGGAATTTAAAAAAGCTAAGTGCGTGATGTTCTATGTGTCTAAGCATTATGAAGTGGATACGCATGAGATGATAGATGAATCCATCGGTATGGGGAAGAAAGTGGTCGTGCCTATTACCCTGAAGGAAGAGAAGACGCTCAGGCCTTCGGAGTTGAAGGATAGAGAGCTGGAGCTCATAAAGAGCCATTACGGCATCCACGAGCCGCACGAAAGGCACATAAGGCCGGTCGCCCTGGGTGAAGTCGACCTTATGGTGGTGCCGGGGCTCGCGTTCGATAAAAGCGGTCACCGCCTGGGCCACGGAGGAGGTTACTACGACAGGTTTCTTGAGAACACGCCCCGGAGCGTGACTACCGTCGGCCTGGCGTTCGATTTTCAGGTGGTGGAGGAGCTTCCCAGGCATTCTACCGATATCCCCCTTAAGAGGATTCTTGTCTCATAGATTGCGCATATTTCAAGGAAGGAGGATGATTTAATTGAATAAACTAAACATGGCATATATCGGATTCGGTGTCATAGGAGCCGTGTTCTTTTTCGTCCTCGGTTATGTGCTGCGGAAAGTGGTCTCCAGGTTGAAGCTGAAGTCGGCCGAGGAGAGGGCACGCGTGATACTGGATGAAGTGAAAAGGGAAGTCACCAATAAACGCAAAGAGGTGGACCTTGAGGCAAAGGACCTTCTCCACCGCACGAGGGCGGAGTTTGAGAAGGAGACGCGCGAGAGAAGGAACGAGATGACCCTTCTGGAGAAGAGGCTGATACAGCGCGAGGAGAACCTCGACAGAAAAGTGGACTTTCTCGACAGGAAGGAAAAAAGCATAGAAGACAGGGAAAAAGGCCTGGTGGGCAAAGAGAAGATTTATGAATCGAAGCAGAAGGAGCTCGACCAGCTTCTCGAGGAGGAAAAGAACAAACTCCAGAGGATATCGAACATGACAAAGGAGGAGGCGAAGAAGGTCCTTCTGAGCCGCCTTCAAAACGAGGTCAAGCATGAATCCGAGCTCATGCTGCAGAAGTTCGTCGAGGAGACAAGGTCTAAGGCGGACAAGGAGGCCAGGAAGATCATAGGCATGGCTATACAGAAGTGCGCGGCCGAGCATACCGTCGAGACTACGGTGAGCGTTGTGAACCTCCCGAGCGACGATATGAAGGGCCGTATCATAGGAAGGGAAGGCAGGAATATCAGGGCGCTTGAGATCGCCACCGGGGTGGACGTGATAATCGACGACACGCCCGAAGCCGTCATCCTCTCGGGGTTCGATATCGTCAAAAGGGAGATCGCCAAGAGGAGCCTTGAGAAGCTTATCGAGGACGGAAGGATCCATCCCGGCCGCATAGAAGAGGTGGTCGAGAAGACTAAGAAGGAGATGGAGGAGCACATAAAGGAAGAGGGCGAGAAAGCGGTCTTTGACGTCGGGATACAGAGCGTGCACCCGGAGATCATAAAGCTGCTGGGCAGACTGAAATACAGGACCAGCTACGGACAGAACGTCCTCCAGCATTCTAAAGAAGTGGCTTATCTGATGGGCGTCCTGGCGGGTGAACTCAAGATAGACCCGCCGCTTGCCAGAAGGATAGGGCTGCTGCATGATATAGGCAAGGCGACGAGCCACGAGGTAGAGGGCACTCACGCCAGCATCGGCGCGGAGATCGCGAAAAAATTCGGCGAGTCGGAAAGCGTTATTCACGCTATAGAAGCTCATCATCAGGATATAGAGCCGAAGACCCTTAATGCGGTGCTTATACAGGCCGCCGACGCCATAAGCGCTACGAGGCCCGGCGCCCGCCGCGAGACTCTGGAGGCATATGTAAAGAGGCTGGAAAAATTGGAGTCGATAGCGGATTCGTTTAAGGGCGTCGAAAAGTCCTTCGCGATCCAGGCCGGCCGCGAGATACGCGTCATCGTCCAGCCCGACAAGATAAACGACGCCCAGACCGTGGCGCTGGCCAGGGACATCACGAAGAAGATCGAAGAGGGGTTGGAATATCCCGGGCAGATAAAGGTGACGGTGATCAGGGAGACGAGGGCCATTGAATATGCCAAGTAGGCGAGGGACCTGTCCCTAAGTGGCACGTCCCCAAAAGGGCGCCATACTGAGGAGTTGAAATGAAGATACTATTCATCGGAGATATAGTGGGTTCGCCGGGCAGGACGGCTGTCCGTGAGCTTATTCCCCGCATAAAGGAAAAAGAGGGCATAGATTTCGTCGTAGCTAACGGCGAGAACGCCGCGGGCGGAAGCGGGCTGACGCCGAGGCTGGCCGAGGAGCTGCTTTCGTACGGCGTCAATGTCCTTACGTCCGGCGACCATGTGTGGAAGAAGAAAGAGATCGTGGAATTCCTGAGCGAAGACAACAGGGTGCTCCGTCCCGCCAATTACCCCGAGGGCGTCCCCGGCATGGGCTGGGGCGTCTATCCGGTAAAAAAAGGAAAAACGAAAATAGGGATCATCAATCTGGTAGGCCGCGTATTCATGGAAAGCGTCGAGTGCCCTTTTCGGGTGAGCCGCGGCATAGTGGAGGAGATCAGGGCGCAGACTCCCATCATATTGGTCGATATGCACGCGGAAGCCACAAGCGAGAAGATCGCGCTTGTCTGGTATCTGGACGGAGCAGTGAGCGCTGTCCTGGGCACGCATACGCACGTCCAGACCGCCGACGAAAGGATTTACCCGAAGGGAACCGCGTTCATATCGGACGTCGGGATGACCGGCCCGCACGATTCCGTCATCGGCAGGAAGGTGGAGCAGATACTGACGCGCTTCATCACCCAGCTTCCGACGAGATTCGAGATGGCCGAGAAGAACGTGCAGTTAAACGGGGCGGTGGTCACTATCGACGAAAAGACAGGCAAGGCAACGGAGATAAAAAGAGTGAGGGAAAGATTAGAGGATGACGTATAAGATAATCGATAAAAAAAGACTGAACCCCCAGATCACATCTATGAAGTTGGAAGCCCCGCACGTAGTCAAGAACGTAAGACCCGGCCAGTTTATAGTCCTCAAAATAGACGAAAAAGGCGAGCGTATACCGCTTACCGTCGTTGAAAGCGATAAAAAACGCGGCACGATCTCACTTATATTCCAGGAAGTGGGCAAGACCACCAAAGAGTTGTCCCTGCTTGAGCCCGGCGACAGCATCATGCATCTGATCGGGCCGCTGGGCAAGGCCACCCATATAGAGAATTACGGAAAGATAATATGCGTCGGGGGAGGCGTCGGGACGGCCGAGATATATCCGGTGGCAAAAGCCTTTAAAGACGCGGGCAACGACATCGTCACCATAATAGGAGCGCGGGATAAGGGCCTGCTCCTTTTTGTCGACGAGATGAAAAAACTGAGCGCGGACCTTTACGTCACTACGGACGATGGGTCCGCGGGAAGAAAAGGCCTCGTGACCGATGTCCTGAAGGAGCTGCTCGAAAAGGGAAAATACGACCTCGTCTATGCCGTCGGGCCGATCCTGATGATGCGGGCCGTGGCGAACACGACAAGGGAGTACGGCGTAAAGACCCTTGTCTCGCTCAACGCCAACATGGTGGATGCCACGGGGATGTGCGGGACATGCAGGGTGAAGG
>CAZYBX010000163.1:0-3869 GCA_964645565.1 uncultured Planctomycetia bacterium
AGCCTTAAGAACCAACCCGCGCGTTATAGTCGCTACTCCCGGACGCCTTGTCGATCACATGGAGCGGCGCACGGTTCTTTTAGCTGATGTAAATGTCCTGGTCCTGGATGAGGCGGACCGCATGCTTGACATGGGGTTCCTGCCGCAGATCGAAAGGATCATTAAATTTGTCCCGCGGAACAGGCAGACCATGCTTTTTTCCGCCACCATACCCGGAGAAATAGTGAGAATGGCGGCCGCGCACATGAAGCTTCCTATACATGTCGAGGTCGCTCCCTCGGGGACTACCGCGGAGCGCATCATACAGGAAGTCTTTATTGTCAAGAAAAGTTCAAAGCGTCAGCTTTTATTAAAGCTGCTTGACCGCTGTCACGGCCCGGTGCTCATCTTCTCCCGCACAAAGATCGGCGCTAAAAAGATCGCGCGCGATTTACAGCAGATGAATCACAGAGCCGCCGAGATCCACTCAGACCGTTCACTCGCCCAGAGAAAGGAGGCCCTGAACGGTTTTAAAACGGGAAAGTACAAGATACTTGTGGCCACCGATATAGCCGCCAGGGGCATCGATGTGACGGGCATAGAGCTCGTTATAAACTATGACCTCCCGGACGACACCGAGAATTACGTGCACCGTATCGGCCGCACGGGCCGCGCGGGGCACGAAGGCCGCGCCATATCCTTTGCTACGCCCGAGCAGGGTCAGGATGTAAGAAACATAGAAAGACTTATTAAGACGGCCCTGCCGATAGTGGGACACCCCGAATTTCCAAAAGAAAGATTTATCGAAGATTCAAAATATCAACAGGGCCCAAAACCGTATCAGGGGAGACGAAAAAGACACGACAGATTCCACGAACATAGACGCCACACGCACGGCCGCCGCAAATATCACAAATACTGACCGCATATTTCTAACCCGATATTAATGCCCGGGCGATCCCCGTCCAAAGCGGCAACACAGCCTTGCTTTTTTGCGGATTTTATGTTAACCTTCTACATATCGGGCAATATAGTTTACCAAACAAAGGAGGCGTGAGATGCGTAATATTATAAATATATTGGCGCCGGTTGTCCTGGTAAGCCTTGTCTTGGCGGGTTGCGCCGGCGGAGTAAACGAGAACAAGCCTATAGCGCAGGTGCAGACCGAGGCGAAGTCCATGAACGCCAATAAGCTTCAGGCGATGGTGGATCAGTATAAAAAAGTGATGGAAGCCAAAAAGACAGAACTGAAAAAGCTGAACGAAAAGCTTAAGGCCGTTCCGGTGACCGAGCTTTTGGGGGACGAGGCGAAGGTAATAAAAGGCGACATAGAAGCGGTCGCGAAGTCCATAAGGGCGCTTGGCGAAAGGCTTAATGTGTATGCGCGGGAATTGAAGCAAAAGATGCAGGAAAGGATAGATTGATAGACAGCCACGCGCATCTGGATGATATACATGATCTCGAGCCCGCTTTAAAACGGGCGAGGCAAGCCGGCGTCGAGGCGGTGATCGCCGTCGGCGTCAATCTCGAATCCGATAAAAAAGTCCTGAAGATCCGCGACGGTTTTAAGGAGAAGGGGCTCTATCCGGCGATATACCCCGCGCTGGGTTTTCATCCGGGCGACATAGATACTTTTACCTCCGACGAAGTTTTTTCGTTTATCAGAAAAGAAGCGGGCGGGATCGCGGCTATAGGCGAGATCGGCCTCGATTTTTGGTATAAAGAGGCGAGGAAAGACGGCCCCGCCAGAAGATTGCAGGAGGAGATATTCCTGAAGCAGCTGGAGATCTCCCGGGAATACGGTAAGCCGGTTATCATACACTCCCGCGGCGCCTGGAAGGAATGCTGCGAGATGGCCATAAGCCATAAGATCAAAAGGGCGGTCTTTCACTGGTACAGCGGCCCGGAAGATGTTTTACGGGAGGTGCTCGCGAACGGTTATTTTATTTCGGCCACACCGGCTGCCGAATATAGCCCGGAACACCGAAGGGCCATAGAGATCGCCCCTTTGAGCAATCTGTTTTTAGAGACGGATTGCCCGGTTGCCTATAAGCGGGAAACCGGAAAATACAGATCCGAACCGAGAGATGTCCTGAGGGTCCTGAAGGCCGTGGCGCAGATAAAGGATATAGAAGAGACGGAGGTAGCCCGGCAGACTACTGAAAATGTGATAGGCTGGCTTTCCGGCCCCATGGAGTAGCATGGAAATACGAAGATCCGCGACAAAACCCGCCCGCCTGAGAAAAGGCGATACGATAGGGATCATCGCTCCCGCCTGGTCATTCGACCCCGATAGATTCAAAGAGGGGGTGACCAAATTATGCAAGCTGGGCTTTAAACTTAAGTACAGGCAGTCGATATTCAATAAATACTGGTCTATGGCCGGCTATGATCGGCACCGCGCGGAGCAGATAAACAATATGTTCGCCGATAAGGATGTAAAAGCCATTTTTTGCGCCAAGGCCGGCTACGGCTCCATCAGGACAATCCCCTATTTAGACGGAAATATCATCAAGCGGAACCCGAAGATCTTTATCGGATATAGCGATATCACATTCCTGCTGGCTTACTTGTACAAAGTCGCGAACATAGTCGTTTTTCACGGACCCGTCGTTTCCGGCGAGATACACGAAGACATGAACGCCCTTACGCTGAAATACATGCTGAATGCGGTCATGAGGCCCGATGCCGTAGGCGAAATAAAGTTCGATACCATTAGATCCCTCAGGAAAGGCAGGGCGACCGGCGTTTTGGTGGGCGGCAATATGTCTCTGCTTGTAAGCACGATAGGGACTCTCTATGATATAGATACCGACGATAAGATACTTTTTCTCGAGGATGTCGGAGAGGACCTCGAGACCATAGACAATTATCTGATGCAGCTGAAGTTAGCCGGAAAATTCAGAATGGTGAGGGGGATCGTGTTCGGAAGGATGCTCAGGTGCGTCGACCATTCGGGAAAAAAATATACGATCCGGAATATATTGGACGATATATTAAAAGAAACGAACGTGCCCATAATATACGGGTTTCCGTCGGGGCACAAGACGCCGGGGGATCTTAATATCACTTTACCCTTTGGCGTGTCGGCTACTATCGACGCCGGCAGACCGAGCCTGATAATAAATGAGTCCGGAGTTATTTAGACAACATACCTCCTCCGCCGGCGCAAGTCCTAAAGGCAGGGATTAACCAAAATAAGCTATGAAGAAGCACGTCCTGGCAATAATTATTTTCGCCCTATTATCTACGCCCGTATATTGCGAAGAGAGCTACGCGCCGGGAAAGATAATCATCGAGTTTAAGCTGACGGCCGCAGAAGAGGAGGCAGTCAGCTTTGTAAGCCGGTTCGGTCTGGAGATAATAAAAAAGGTCAATTTCGACATCCTCCGCCTCAGCTTTATAATAGGGAAGGGCGTAGATGATTTTGTGAGAGAGGCCCGGAGGGAACCTATCGTCGCCTCAGTCTCTGAGGGCGAGGACCTGGCCATGGAGGGCAGGGAGGGGAAGGTCGTAAGGATAAGATTTAAGGAGGGCACCGACCGCAAAAGGATAGATGCCCTGAGGCTTAAATATAGCGCCGGGCAAGAGGTCATAGCCTGGCGTTACGAGAGAATAGGGGCCCCTTATATACTACTCAGCGTCCCCGTAGGTAAAGAGCGGGACTGGGTAGAGGCCGTCAGAGGCGCCAAAGACGAGGATCTCGTGGAAGCAGTCACCCTGGTCTCCTTCGACGTACCGGAATAATCGTTATTTAGGCCTATGCGCCGACGAGAAATATAACAAAATCGGCGGGGTCAATCCGGCTCTGGCCGGTTGTGTCTAGCCTTCAATATGCCGCCCTTTTAGGGACGTGCCACTTGGGGACGTGCCACTTGGGGACACTCCAC
>CAZYBX010000164.1:0-3848 GCA_964645565.1 uncultured Planctomycetia bacterium
TCCCGCTCATATCAACCTCCGTTTTTTGGCGCTGTTTTCCTATGTAATATACAGGCTTTTGGTGGGGAAATACGGATCGCTGGTCAGGTTGACACCCAGCCTCCTCAACCCCGATTCATCACCGGGTGTAGGTATATGCGTTATATGCACTTCGCACCCATGAAGCTCCTTCAGTTTCTCCATCGCGAGCTGCGAGGTCGGATTCGTGGCCGCGCTTATACTGAGCGCGATAAGCGCCTCTTCCAGGTCCAGGCTTATTGTCTTCGCATTCGATATGTTTTTCTTGAGATTGCCTATCGACTCCAATATATTCGGCGACAATAGATGGATCTTGTCCGGAATATCCGCTAATTTCTTTATGGCGTTCAGGATCACACTCGAGGTTGCGTGCATAAGCGGAGAGTTTTTGCCGGTCATGATCGAGGAGTTTTTAAGTTCGATCGCGGCGCCGCAGAAGATGTCTTCGTGGCCTTTACCTTTTTCCTGTCCATCCTGAGCCGCCTTCCTCGCCGGCTCTACCACGCGCCTGTCTTCCGGACCGATGTTCAATTCCCGCATGATCAATTCCGCCCTGCCGACCGTCTCTTTATCCGCGAAGCCGAGCGCGTATTCGCAGCTGTACCTGAAATACCTTCTTATTATCTCCTGTTTCGCCGCCTCCTGCACCATCTTGTCGTTGACTATGCCGTATCCCGCGCGGTTGCAACCCATATCCGTCGGAGACTGATAAAACGATTTGGCTCCAGTGATCTTCTCCAAGATCCTTCTCAGGACGGGGAATACCTCTACGTCCCTGTTATAATTGATCGCGGTCTTCTTGTAAGCTTCCAGATGGAAGGGGTCTATGAGATTGAAGTCTCTGAGGTCCGCTGTGGCCGCCTCATACGCCACGTTTACCGGATGCTTGAGCGGAATGTTCCATATCGGAAATGTCTCGAACTTCGCGTATCCGGATTCAACGCCTCTTTTGTGGTCATGATAGAGCTGGGAAAGGCACGTGGCGAGCTTGCCGCTGCCCGGGCCCGGCCCCGTCACCACGACGAGAGGATGCGTGGTCTCGATATAATCGTTCGCGCCGTATCCATCGTCGCTCACTATGAGGTCGATATCGGTGGGATACCCTTTAGTGAAACGGTGCGTGTATACCTTTATTCCTCTGCGCTCCAGTTTATTTTTAAATATCTTCGCGGCGGGCTGATTGTCGAACCTGGTGATGACCACAGCCGTCACCGCGATGTCCCACTCCCTCAGATCGTCTATCAGCTTGAGGGCATCGGCGTCATAAGTGATGCCGAAATCGGCCCTGACTTTTCTCCTCTCGATGTCTCCGGCGTAAATACAGAGTATGATATCCGCTTTATCTTTAAGCTTCTGCAAAAGCCGCATCTTGACGTTGGGGTCAAAACCCGGCAGGACCCTCGAGGCGTGCATGTCGAAGATTATCTTGCCGCCGAATTCAAGGTACAGCTTATTGTGGAATCTCCTGACCCTCTCAAGTATCGCCGCGCTCTGCTCCTTTAAATATCTCTCGTTGTCAAATCCTATCTTTTTTGACAGCATACCTCTCCTTTTCGCGCCTTTTCTCCGGCGGGGTCTTTCTCAAGGTCCTTATAATAATCCTGGAGGCATTTCGCCACGATCGTGCTATTCTGAGCGGCGCGGATCCCTTCCACGCTCGCTTCCGCGGCCGCCATCGAGGTGATATACGGGATCTTGTATTGTATGGCCCTCATCCTGATATAACTATCGTCATACTTACCCGCCCGGCCTATAGGCGTATTGATTATGAGGTGGATGTCCTTGTTCTTGATGGCGTCGCCTATATTCGGCCTGCCCTCGTGCAGCTTCTTTATCGGTATGGTCTCTATCCCCTTATTATTCAGGAAATTCGCGGTCCCCTCAGTCGCGTAGATATTAAAACCGAGCCTCTTGAGGTCCTGCGCTATCGGAAGCAGCTTCGCTTTATCCTTATCCGCCACCGTAAGGAGGACATTGCCCTCGACGGGCAATTTCGTTCCCGCGGCCTCCTGTGATTTGTAAAAAGCCAGGCCGAAGGTATCAGCTATTCCCATCACTTCCCCGGTCGCTCTCATCTCCGGGCCCAAAAGCGGATCGACTTCCGGGAACATATTAAAAGGGAACACGGCCTCTTTTACCCCGACATAGGGAAGCTTCTTGGCCCTCAACTCCGGGAAGTCGCTGAGCTTTTTCCCCAGCATGACGAGTGTGGCGATGCGCGCGAGCGGTATATTCGTGAGCTTGGAGACCAGCGGCACCGTCCTTGAAGCCCTGGGATTGGCTTCCAGTATATAAACCTTATCGTCGCATATGGCGTACTGGATGTTCATCAGTCCGACGACGTTCAGCTCTTTGGCTATCTTCACCGTGTATTCCTCTATCGTCTTGATGTGCTTCTCTTTTATCGTTCTTGTCGGAATCGCGCAGGCCGAATCGCCCGAATGCACGCCGGCCAGCTCTATATGCTCCATCACGGCGGCGATGAAAGTATTTTTTCCGTCCGACAGGGCGTCCACTTCCGTTTCGATCGCCTGCTCGAGAAACCTGTCTATCAGCATCGGATGTTCCGGGCTCACCTCGATCGCCTCCAAGGCATAGCTGCGCAGCATCTGCTCATCATATACTATCTCCATGCCGCGGCCGCCTAAAACATAGGACGGCCTCACCATGAGCGGATAGCCTATTTTTTTGGCTATCGCCAGCGCCTCTTCGAGCGAACGCGCGATCCCGCTTTCCGGCTGCGGGATACCTAACCGCGTCATCTTATCGCGGAAACGCTCTCTGTCCTCGGCGAAATGTATGCTTTCGGGGGTCGTCCCGAGGATCTTGACTCCGTTATCCTTTAATTCCTGAGCGATATTCAAAGGCGTCTGTCCGCCGAATTGGACGATGACGCCTTCAGGCTTCTCCTTTTCGTAGATAGTCAATACATCCTCGACGGTGACGGGCTCGAAATAGAGTTTGTCCGAAGTGTCGTAATCCGTGGATACGGTCTCGGGATTGCAGTTTATCATGATCGACTCATAGCCTTCGTCTTTTAAAGCGAACGCCGCGTGGACGCATGTATAATCGAATTCGATGCCCTGGCCGATCCTATTAGGCCCGCCGCCGAGTATCAGCACTTTCTTATTGCGCGACACAGGCACCTTGTCCTCACCGACATACGTGGAATAGTAATAAGCCGCGTTCTCGACGCCGCTTACCGGGACTTTATCAAACCGGCCGTGTTTTCCGATCTTTATCCTTTTTTCCCTGACGTCTTTTTCCTTCACTTTAAAAAGCGCGGCCAGATATTTGTCCGAGAAACCCCACTCCTTCGCCTTGGCCAACTTTTTATCGGGCAGGGTCTTCCATGTATACTTCCCGGTGATCTCTTCCTCGAAATCCACGAGCTCCTTCATCTCATCGATGAAGTATTTCCCGATATAGGTCAGTTTGTTGAGTTCCTCGACCGGCATGCCCTTACGGAGCGCCTCATACATAAGGAATACGCGCTCGCTCGAAGGGTGCGCGAGCCTCTCCTTCAGCCTGTCGAGAGAGAGCGTCTTGAAGTCCTTGGCCCAGCCCAGACCATATCTCTTTATCTCGAGGGAACGGATGGATTTCTGAAATGTCTCCTTAAAGGTCTTTCCGATGCTCATGACCTCGCCTACCGCCTTCATCTGCGTGCCGATGATGTCCCTGGCTTTGGGGAACTTCTCGAATGCCCATCGCGCGAATTTTATCACGACGTAGTCGCCCCACGGCTCGTATTTCTCAAGCGTCCCTTTTCTCCAATACGGGATCTCGTCCATAGTGCGGCCGGCCGCACTATGGACGAGATCCCGTAT
>CAZYBX010000165.1:0-3838 GCA_964645565.1 uncultured Planctomycetia bacterium
GCCGCCGCCCTGAGGCTGGCCGAGCATTTTGCCGACGGGGAGAGGATCGTGGTGGTGCTCGGAGACAATATACTGGAAAGGGGCATCGGGAGGTATGTCGATAATTTCCGCCGTCAGGAACGCGGCGCCAGGATCCTCGTCAAAAAGGCAGAGGACCCGCGGAGGTTCGGCGTGGTAGAGATGAAAAACGGCAGGATAGTGTCTATAAAGGAAAAGCCGAAAAAGCCGAAATCGGATTATATCGTGACGGGGATATATATGTATGACGCTCGTGTATTCGATATAGTGAGGACGTTGAAGCCCTCGGGAAGGGGCGAGCTTGAGATCACCGATGTGAATAACGCCTATCTCAAAAGAGGCGAACTCCGTTACGACGTGTTGAAGGGCTGGTGGACGGATTCCGGGACATTCGATTCGCTCCTGAAGGCAAACGCACTGGTGGCCAGAAAAGAAAAGAAGAAAGGGAAGTAGATAATGGGCGCGGGACGAAAGATGAAGATACTGGTAACGGGCGGATCGGGTTTTATAGGCTCTAATTTCATCCGGTATATGCTGGGGAAATACGGCGGCTATGAATTGATAAACCTCGATAAGCTTACTTATTGCGGCAATCCCAAAAACCTTGAGGACATCGAGGATGACCCCCGATATGTCTTCATGCGCGGGGATATCAAAGATACCGACGTCGCCAAAAAAGCCATGAAAGGCTGCGATGCGGTGATCAATTTCGCCGCCGAGAGCCATGTCGACAGGTCGATAAGCAATCCGAACCACTTCATAAAGACGAATGTCCACGGAGTATTAAATCTCCTGCGGGTCGCCAGAGACCTCGAGATATCGAGATTCGTGCAGATAGGGACCGACGAGGTGTACGGCAGCATCGAAAGAGGGAGCTTTACGGAAAAGAGCCCCCTCAATCCGCGAAGCCCGTATTCGGCGAGTAAGGCCGGAGCGGACCTGCTCGCGCTGTCCTTTTACACCACATACAAGCTGCCCGTAGTGGTCACGAGGAGCTCCAATAATTTCGGCCCTTACCAGTACCCGGAAAAGCTGATACCGCTTTTTATAACCAACGCTCTCGAGGATAAAAAACTGCCCGTTTACGCCGACGGGATGAACATAAGGGATTGGCTTTATGTCTCGGACCATTGCGAGGCTGTCGACGTAGTCCTGCATAAAGGCAATATAGGAGAATCGTATAATATCTGCGCGGGCAATGAGATAACCAATATAGATCTGACGCGCAGGATACTGAGATATATAGGCAAGGGCGAGGACCTTATCGAGTTTGTCAAGGACAGACCGGGTCATGACAAGAGATATTCGATGGATTGCCCCAAGATGAAGGAACTGGGCTGGAAGCCCCGTCATGCCTTTGAGGACGCGCTTAGTGATACTATAGAATGGTACAAGGACAACAGGGAGTGGTGGAAGCCGCTTAAGGAATCGGCGGAAGACGCGAGGCTCTGGAAGAAGGCCCAGGCGAGGAGATAGGACTAAGATGAAAAAGAGAGTTCTTATTACGGGTTCGAGCGGGATGCTGGGCATCGATCTCGTCGCGCTTTTACAGAAGAAATACGACGTCACCGGGACAGACGTGGCAGGGGCCAAGAATCCCGCCGCCGGCTGCAAGGATTTCATAAAATGCGATATATCGGACAGAGACGCGGCCGCGCGGATGGTAAGCACGGCTAAACCGGACATCGTGCTGCATACGGCCGCATGGACTGATGTGGACGGGTGTGAGACCGACAGGGAAAAGGCGTTCAAGATCAACGCCGAAGGCACGCAAAACATAGCTTTGGGCTGCAGGGAAAGCAAGGCAGTGATATTCTATATAAGCAGCGATTTTGTTTTCGACGGCACCAAGAACGACCCGTACGTAGAGGACGATAAGGAAAATCCGTTGAACGTTTACGGCCTTTCAAAATTTGAAGGAGAGGATTGGGTCAGGAAGATTGCGGACAGGTATTTTATAGTGAGGACAAGCTGGTTGTTCGGCAGGCACGGAAGAAACTTCGTCGATATCATCCTGGATAAAGCGGAAAGAAAGAAGGAGCTGAAGATAGTGGCGGATCAGTTCGGCTCGCCTACCTACACGAGAGACCTCTCGGAAGCGGTCGAACATCTGATGGCCCTGTCGCTTGAGAAAAGCGAACTGGGGGGAGTCTTCCATTTCTGCAACAGCGGGAGCTGTTCATGGTATAGGTACGCCGAGGAGATACTCAAAATAGCGAGGAGAGAAGACGCTAAGCTTATTCCAATAACTTCTGCGGAGCTTGACAGGCCCGCTAAGAGGCCCAGCGTGTCTATACTGGATACGGCAAAATATTCGAAGCTCTGCGGCGAAAGTCCGAGAAGATGGCAGTCGGCCCTGGATGATTACCTGATAAACGAACAGAGAATAGGAAGGGATTATGTACCGAATTTTAAGAAATAAGATAGAGAAAAAAACGGCTAAGATAGGCGTGATAGGCCTGGGATATGTGGGGTTGCCTCTCGCGGCGGCCTTTGCGGAAAAAGGATTCGAAGTCGTGGGGATAGATACGAGCCAGAAACGGGTCAAATCCATAAAAAGCGGAAGGTCCCATATTATGGACGTCCCGACGGAGACGGTGACGGACCTTGTCTCGAAAAAGTTGTTGAGGGCAACGGATGACTATTCGGTGGTAAAGGGATTGGACGCGATCATTATCTGCGTGCCGACCCCGTTAGGCAAGACCAAAGAGCCGGATATATCCTATATCGTAAGCGCGGTAAAAAACATCATAAAGAACAAGCGCAGGGGTCAGCTTTATATCCTGGAGAGCACTACGTATCCCGGGACCACCGAAGAGATGCTTCTGCCTCATTTCGAAAACGGCGGGCAAAAGGTCGACAGGGACTTCTTCCTCGCTTTTTCGCCCGAGCGGGTAGACCCGAGCAATAAGATCTATACCACCAATAATATACCTAAGGTAGTCGGCGGCGTAAGGGGGAAATCGACGGAACTCGCGAGACTTTTTTACAGCCAGATAATCGATCGGGTCGTTCCGGTCTCGTCCAGCAAGGTAGCCGAGATGGCCAAGCTGCTGGAAAACACCTTCAGAAGCGTGAATATCGGACTCGTCAATGAGCTGGCGCTGATGTGCGAGAAGCTGGACGTGGATGTGTGGGAGGTGATAGACGCCGCGAAGACGAAACCGTTCGGTTTTATGGCTTTTTACCCGGGGCCCGGGATCGGCGGACATTGCATCAATATCGATCCGTTATACCTTTCCTGGAAGGCCAGCCTGCACGGGTTCAGATCGCGTTTTATCGAAGTCGCGGATAATATAAATTCGTCGATGCCCCAGTATGTGGTGAGCAGGGTCGTCGGCGCCCTGAACAGAAGGCGCAAGCCCATAAAAGGCTGTAAGGTGCTTATTCTGGGCGCGACGTACAAAAAAGACGTAAGCGATACCAGGGAATCGCCGTCATTTGAGATCATAAAGCTGCTGCGGGATAAGGAGGCAAAGGTAAGCTACCACGATCCTTACGCCCCCGTCATAAAGATCGACGGGAAAGCGCTTAAGTCGAAGGCGCTCAGAAAGGATTTTCTGAGGGAGCAGGATTGCGTGGTGCTGGCCACGGACCATAACGCCTTTGATTACGAAGGGATCGCGAGGAGCGCGAGACTGATATTCGACTCAAGAAACGCGTTCAGAAACAAAGGTATCAGGAACAAGAATATAATAAGGCTGTAATTTGAGAGTGGATACTCACTCGCGGATGGTTTGTTTTTAAGCAGAACGTTAGAAACCGCGAGCGATAGATAAAGGTATAGTGGAAGTTCGGGCATTGACTCAAAACTATAGCG
>CAZYBX010000166.1:0-3827 GCA_964645565.1 uncultured Planctomycetia bacterium
CGACCGAGGACGAAATGTCCGAGGAAGTGCCGCGTCCATCCGTGGCGCGGCGCCCTAAAAGGGCGCCAAAATAGGGTTGCAATTTCCCGGATTTTCTATATAATTGTATTTTAGGCTAATTTACACATATAGAAAAGGAGACCTAAAATGGTTACGTCCATATTATCCCTAACCGCATTTGCGTGGAGGGGCATAGTGTCTGTCGTCACTATCCTCATATTTTATCTTTTGACGGCCTTAGTCAACAGGATCATCAACCGGAGGATAGAGGACATAAAACAGAAATACAACGCCAGGAAGACAGCTTTTTATCTGATGACTTTTCTGATGCTGCTGAGCCTGGCTCTGATATGGATAAAGGACTTAAGCAAACTCACGGTGGTCTTGTCGGTCCTCGGCGCCGGTTTGGTGGTGTCTTTACAGGAGCTCATCCTCTGCATAGCCGGCTGGTTCATCATTATCTTCAGGAAGCCGTTCGACACGGGCGACAGGATCGAGATAGGCGGCATCAAAGGGGACGTGATCGATATAGGGTTTTTGCAGACGGCGCTCCTTGAGATCGGAAACTGGGTGGTGGAAGACCAGTCCACCGGCAGGGTGCTGCATTTTCCCAACAGCATGGTCTTCAGAAACGCCGTCTTCAATTACACCAGGGACTTCGAATTTATCTGGAACGAGATAAAAGTGGTCGTCACCTTCGAAAGCGACTGGAAAAAGGCGCGCGAGATCATCCTGGGGCACGCTCAGGACGAGGCCGAAAGGATCAAAAAAGAGGTGGACAGGCTCATCCGCAGGATGGCGACGCAATATCTGATATATTACGAGAAGCTCACGCCGATCGTGTACGTGAAGATAGTGGGCCACGGCATCGAATTATCGCTCAGATATCTGACTGAGGCGAAAAAAAGGCGCTCGACGCAGGATGAGATATCAGGCAAGATCATCGACGATTTCGAGAAAGAGCCCAGGATCAACTTTGCCTACGATACGTTCAGGATAGTGAAGTAAAAGCAATGCTAAGAAAAGCGAAGCTGCAGGACGTAAAGAAGATACAGAAGCTGGTGAATTTCTACGCCAGAAAGAACGAGATGCTTCCGATCTCGCTCAGCGAGCTCTATGATAATATCAGGTCTTTTTACGTCTTCGAGCGGAAGGGCAGGATACTCGGCTGCGGCTCTCTGCGCATCACGTGGGACTCGCTCGGCGAGATAAGGTCCGTGGCCGTCCAGAAGAACAAGCAGAAAAAGGGTATAGGCAGGAAGATCATCCGGGCGTGCCTCGAGGAGGCGAAGGCGCTGGGGCTGGAAGAGGTGTTTGTCCTCACATATCAGCCGCAATATTTCAAAAAGTACGGCTTCAAGAACATTAGCAAGGACCATCTGCCGCATAAGGTGTGGCAGGACTGCGTAAAATGCGTTTTCTTCCCGGACTGCGGGGAGGACGCTATGATAAGGAAGATATAGATGGGGCACACGATAACCGAAAAAATACTGATGGCCCATACCGGCAGGAAGACGATCTCGCCGGGCGAGTTCATAGACGCCAAAGTCGACCTCGCGCTGGGCAACGACATCACCGCGCCCCTCGCGATCAAAGAGTTCGAGAGGATAGGCGCGAAAAAGGTCTTTAATAAAAACAAGATAGCGCTTATCCCCGACCATTTTACGCCGAATAAGGACATGAAGAGCGCCAATCAGTGCAAGATCTTGAGCGGGTTCGCCGCGAAGCACAATATAAAGCATTACTACGAACTCGGACGCATGGGCATCGAGCACGCGCTGCTGCCGGAACTCGGACTGGTGCTGCCGGGTGATCTCGTGATAGGCGCCGACAGCCATACCTGCACTTACGGAGCGCTTGGCGCGTTTTCGACGGGCGTCGGTTCCACTGACCTTGCAGCCGCCTTTATCACCGGCCGCTGCTGGTTCAAGGTGCCGGAATCGATAAAATTCGTCTATAAAGGCAGACTGAATAAATGGGTGGGCGGCAAAGACCTCATTCTGCACACGATCGGCGACATCGGAGTGGACGGCGCGCTTTACGGAGCGATGGAGTTTACGGGCGGGGCCATCAGGGCCCTCGATATGGACGGCAGGTTCGCGATGTGCAACATGGCCATCGAGGCGGGCGGGAAGAGCGGTATCATCGAGCCGGACGCGACTACGGAGAAATACGTGAGGGAGAGGTGGGCGTCAGCTGACGGGAAGAGTAATAAGAGGAAGCACAAAAATTACAAAAGCGATAAAGACGCCGTCTACGCGAATGTCCGCGAATATGACGTGAAGAAGATAGAGCCGCAGGTAGCGGCGCCGTATCTGCCCAGCAATTCAGTGCCGGTCAGCAAGCTCAAGAAAGTGAGCATCGACCAATCGGTCATCGGCTCGTGTACAAACGGCAGGCTTAGCGATCTCAGGATAGCGGCTAAGATATTGAAGAACAGGAAAGTGAGCTCGCGCGTGCGGACTATAATCATACCGGCGACGCAGAATATATACCTCGGCGCCCTTAAAGAAGGCCTCATGGAGATATTCATCAAGGCGGGCGCTGTTGTTTCCACGCCGACCTGCGGCCCGTGCCTGGGCGGCCATATGGGCATACTGGGCGCGGGTGAAGTGGCTATCGCCACTACGAATAGGAATTTCAAGGGCAGGATGGGCGATCTGACGAGTAAGGTCTACCTGTCGAATCCGGCTGTGGCCGCTGCGAGCGCCATAAAAGGCCGCATTGCCCACCCCAGCGAAGTATACGGCGAAGTATAAATATGGCGCCCTTTTAGGGACGTGCCACTTAGGGACGTGCCGAAAAGGGACGCCAACGCCAAAGCGCAGTTAAAGCGCAAAGTGGAGTGTCCCCAAGTGGCACGTCCCTAAGTGGCACGTCCCCACAGGGGCGCCAAAAGGGGCGGCAAGGCAAGGGCAATATGAAGGCAAAAGGGAGAGCGTATAAATTCGGGAACAACGTCAACACCGATGAGATCATACCGGCGAAGTATCTAAACACCACCGACTCCAAGGAGCTGGCGGCCCATTGCATGGAGGGCGCGGGGAGCGATTTCGCCAAAAAAGTGAAGCCGGGCGACATCATCGTAGGCGGGAGGAATTTCGGCTGCGGCTCAAGCAGAGAGCACGCGCCGTTCTCCATAAAATCGGCCGGCGTATCCTGCGTGATCGCGGAGAGCTACGCGCGCATCTTTTACCGCAACAGCATCAATATCGGCCTGCCGATACTCGAGAGCAGGGACGCCGCCAGAGGTATCGAAGAGGGCGACCAGATCGAGGTGGATTTCAAACGGGGCGAGATAAAAAATCTTACGCAGGACAAGATATACAAGTCGCAAAGCTTCCCTGATTTCATGGAAGAAATAATCTCAGCCGGCGGACTTATAAAGATGATACAGGACAGTTATCTGTGAGGTGGCGTTATGGTGAAGATAGAGAAGGAAGAGAAGAAGGTAATAGCCTACATCGGCAGCTATAAGGTAAAAGGCACTATCTTTATGCCGACGGGAGCCCGCCTGTCGGATTTCCTGGGCGGAGTAGGCGCGAAACAGTTCATCCCGATGGGTGAGGTGGTCGTGAGCGATATTTCCGGAAACGAAATATGCAGATCTGATTTCATGGAACTCAATAAGGACAAGATAATATTTCTGATGCCGCAGGAGGTCAAGTAGATGCACAAGATAGCAGTGATACCGGGAGACGGGACCGGCCCGGAGGTAATGCGCGAAGGTCTGAAGGTCCTGGAAGCGGTCAGCGACAAGGCCGGCTTCAAATACGAGACGACGATGTTCGATTTCGGCGGGGAGCGCTATAAGAAGACCGGCGAAG
>CAZYBX010000167.1:0-3822 GCA_964645565.1 uncultured Planctomycetia bacterium
CGTTGTCTCCTGAATATGAGATTGGCTTATACAAACTGCAGAACTTATCTTATAAATATATTAGTATAAATGATATCATAATTCACCAACTGTAGTCAAATAATCAGGTGTAAACCGGCAGGGTCAGGCTGAATTTGCTTCCCCGGCCGATTTTATATTGAATTTCTCGATGTTCCTCTCGCTCTCTTCGATAAGGTCGGTCACCTGAGTGTTTATAAGCGTCCTTATCACCTGGTACTTTCTCTTCTCCCTGCTCAGGGTGGGGAATTTTTTGTCGATCACACTGCTGGCCTCTTTCCATAAGCCTATCTTCTCAAGCGCCTGCTCTTTGATCATGCCGCTGGTGATGCCGTCGTCAAGGTCATGGTTGTCATACGCGATCTCGTCCGCTATGTCTACTGCCTGTGTCTCAAGAAGCGGAAGGCCCGCTTTATCAAAACCTTTGACCTCGAGAATAATCGTAGGCCGGTCAAAGAAGGTGCTGTGCTTTGCAATGCCTTCCCTCACCTCATAAGATAAATTCAGTCCGGGAAAATCAGGATATCTTTCTTCCAGGATGTCCACGACCCTCAGGCCATGGGCGTTGTGTTCGAAGCCGCCGTGTTTCTCCATAAGCTCCCTCAGGGCGTCTTCACCCGCATGTCCGAAGGGCGTATGGCCCACGTCGTGGGCCAGCGCAATGGCTTCCGCGAGGTCCTCATTAAGCCTTAACGCCCTGGCGATAGATTTTGCGATCTGCGCCACTTCAAGCGTATGGGTCAGCCTGGTCCTGTAATAATCCCCCTCGTGATTTACGAATACCTGGGTCTTGTATTCCAGCCTTCTGAAGGCCGTTGAGTAGATTATCCTGTCTTTGTCCCGCTGGTATACACTTCGATAGGTGTGTTCTTTTTCCTTGTGGACCCTGCCCTTGCTCTCACGGCTTTTCATCGCGTAAGGAGCGAGGATGTTATATTCTCTTTCTTCTATCTCTTTTCTGCTTAACATGATCCGTCTAGGCTCCTCTCGCCATATTAAAAAGCAGGATATGCCCCGCCAGGAACGCGCCGATGATGATCAGCGAATCCCAGGTGAAAAACCTAAGTACCTTCCCGCCGGGAGGTTTTTTAAGCATCGCGGGAATAGCGATAGCCGACAACGCCATCGCGAAAAATGCGACGGGTATGTTGAAGGGCGATACATAGGTAAAGAAATTGCCTTTAGGCAGCGCCATATCCAGTATGACTATGATAAACAGGTTGAAGATGTTGCTGCCGAGCAGATTGCCGGCCGCCATCGGGACCGAACCCTGTTTTAATGCCACAAAAGATACCACTAATTCGGGCGTCGTCGTCGCGAAGGCGATCAAAAGCACCCCTACGTACGTCTCTTTCAGACCATAGACGATAGATATGCTCTTGCCTATTTTTGCGAGCCAGACGCCGGACGCTATAATGACGAGCGCGGCCGCAATGAATTTCACCGTCAGAGAGGCGGTTATCCGTTCCTTTTTACGAGCCTCCCCGCGGCCGTCCTTTTTGTATATATAGAATATCCCGCCCAGGTAGAGCGCCGCGAGGATAAGACTGCCGAGGCTTATGTGCAGGATGTCGGTGATCCCCCTTAGCCGGACCGACACTGCCACCGTTATAAGCATAAGGACGGTCAGGGCGGCCGTAAAGACACTTACTTTACTTTGCCCCCTTAGTATGGAGCCCCTGCCGCATAATACTCCGATAAGCGCGATCGAAAAAATATTGAATGCGTCGGCGCCCAGAAGGTCGCCCATGGCCAGGTCGGGGGCGTCTACTACAGAGATCGATGAAAGCGATGTGAAAAGTTCCGGGCATGAAGTAATAGCCGCCAATATGATGGCGCCCATGAGGCCCGAGGACAGGCCCGTCTTTTCGCTGATCTCGTCCGCGAACACCGTCATTTTGGAACCGGCCGCAATTATGCAGGCCAGGCACCCGATAAACTGGATCCAAAGCATATCAACTCCGAAGCTCAACTGTACACAATATGAGGCTACGACGTACCTTGCTTCTCCGCTTCGATCTTTTTTCTGGCGTCCCGGAAGAAGGGTTCCGCGAAGTCCGTGCGCCAGGTCCTCTCCGCAAAACTCCGGCTTTTTACCGTTTGAAGGAATCTCTTAAAATCCTCATGATAAGAGCCGTATATATGGAAACTGTCGCTTATGTCGACGTATCTGCCGACCCTTATCTCCTCGCCGCGGTTCTTTGAGATCTCCTCTGCCGCCATGCGCTGAAGATCTGTCAGCGCGAACATGTTCATAAACGAGGCTTTAAAAGCGTCCCTGCTCCTCCAGTGCGTGTTCATGTTCAATATCTTGACCCCGGAGCCGGATCTTGTTATCCGGAACCAGAGCCTCTGCAGGCACGGAGGGTCGTCGGTCTTTGGGTCAAGCTTGACGTTCCATGTGATCGCCTGGGCCCTCCTCGAATACGGCACCTCGGAAAGTTTTTTCACTATAGCTTCCATCTGGTCTACGCACCCGTCTTCAATATCGTAGTCGAATATCCGCTTATGGTATGTGTAGGTCCACTTGCCTTCTTCCGGGCTGATCCAGTGGTCATGTATGCCGAAGACGACCTCCTGCCTGTATATCTCGAGGTCCTCGAGCCCTCCGGGAAAGGCCCGGTGTATGCGCGGTTCCTCCATGGGCCGGTTTACCACTATTACCATCGTGCAGTCCTTGCTCGCGGGGTCGCCCTCTTTGTCGTATTCCGTCTTTATGTCGCCGCCCTGTTCCCATGACGCCAGGACGGCCTTTTCCCACGCCAGTGCCAGATTATCCTCTTCGATCTTCAAGACCGGTATTCCGCAATCCCCGTTCATTTTAATTTTATTATCCTTCCCTCTATTGTCTTGTCGATAGTCAGTATTCCGTAAGTATTTTGTCCCGCGAATAATTTATCGGTGGGGCTTCCGGGGTTGAAAAACAGGATCCCGCCGCGTACTTCGTTTACGGCGGAGTGAGAATGTCCGAACACTATGGCGTCGACTTTTCGATCGAAATCCCCCTTTATCTTATTCATCAGATTGAAAGGCGAGCCGTAGCCGTGGATCAGCCCTATTGAAAATCTCCCGACTTCGACGACCTTTTTTACCGGCAGTTCTTTCTGAACTTCTGCGGAGTCCATGTTGCCGTGAACAGCGTGAGTCTCCGCGAGTTTCTTCAGGTCGTCCAGGACAGAGATATCCACAAGGTCGCCCGCGTGCAGTATCAGGTCCACGTCTTTAAAGGCCTTGCGTATTTCATCCGGAAGCATTTCCGCCGCAATGGGTATATGCGTGTCCGAGATCACGCCTATTCTCGTCATCTGTCGACCCTCACGATCTTCTGTTTGCCGTAGATGTCCAGAAGCTCGTTCACGGCGTCCAGGTCCCACAGCCACATCTTTATCTCTTTAGCCATGATCTTGGCGTTGATGTCTATATCGTCTAAGGCCACCAGGATCCTGCGGCTTAAGACAGGTTTGTATTTAATGCTGAAGGATATGAAATCCAGGACGTCGTTCTCGCTCACCTTCTCGGTCGCATAGAAGACAAGCGCGAGCTTGTCCCGGAAATGACAAGCTATGTATTTCCTGCCTCTTCCCTCTATCACTTCCGTCTCGTCGAAGCGCGTAAGCCTGTGGCTTTTTGCGTCTATATTGACAATTTCGTTATTGAAGGAATTTAAGAGGTTTCCTATCCTTAAGGACAGCTCCATGGCCGATTCTTCGGCGAATTGCCGGATAATGCCCTCCGTCTCCTCCCTGAAATTCTTCGCTTTTTCGGATATATTGTCGATGAGCGTCGTCCTCCTTGTGTGATAGA
>CAZYBX010000168.1:0-3792 GCA_964645565.1 uncultured Planctomycetia bacterium
TTTATCGAATATCCGGAATTTCGCTATGCCAAGTTTTTGTAATACGAACTGGAGCGCCACCCAGAGTATGCCGAATCCGTAGACGACCGATCTCCGGAAAGATATGGAGGAAGCCTCCCTGTTATAATTCGTCGGTGAGGTTATCTCCCCGATCCTGTATCCGAAATAGGCGGACTGCATCAGCATCTGGTTATCGAAGATAAAATCGTCGGAGTTCTCATGGAGCGGAAGCGCCAGGAGGACCTCTTTTTTGAATGCCCTGTATCCGGTATGATACTCCGAGAGCTTCTGGCCCGTTATTACATTATCGATCAGGGTCAATACGCGGTTCGCCAAATACTTATAAAACGGCATATCCCCTTTAAGCGCCATTCCGCCCAATATGCGCGAACCAAGGGCGATGTCAAACATATCCGTAGCCAGAAGGCCGGCCATAGCGGGTATCAGCCTGGCCGGATATTGATAATCCGGGTGCAGCATTATTACGATATCGGCTCCCCTTTTCAGCGCCTCAGCGTAGCAGGTCTTCTGGTTTCCGCCGTAACCCAGGTTATTTTCATGGGTAAAGGTGACCAGGCCCAGATCCCTGGCTTTCTGAACTGTGTTATCGTGGCTTTTGTCGTCGACAAGCAGTACTTCGTCTACTATCTCTTTCGGGATCTCGCTGTATGTCTTTTGAAGAGTCTTCTCCGCATTATATGCGGGCATGACTACTATGACCTTCCTGCCTTGCACCATAGACAGTCCTTTTAGCGGATTTTCCTCTTTTTATGAATGGGAAATATTATACACTTTTTCATTGTGGATGTATAGCAAAAAATGTATAATACCTAATACTAAGCTAAATTTGTTATATTAACATAATATTATTATGAAATTAGCAGATAGAGATAAGTTATTCCTGATATTATTGATCTCCCTGGCCCTAAAAGCGGGGCTCTTAAGTTATATCGCCTTTAAGTCTCCCGACTCAAAGTTCATGCCGGATACGGCTACATATATAGAGCCGGGCGTAAATCTTATAGAAAAGGGCGTCTTCGCCACTTTTGATGACAGCGGTGATGTCGTATATGAAGTAAACCGGACTCCGGGCTACCCATTGTTCATAGCCTTTTTGAACAGAGTCCTTAAGATAAATTATGACGGCGTCATACTGGTCCAAATACTTCTCATAACTTTCGCGGGTTATATCGTCTATAGGGCCGCAAACGAGATAGACGGACGCATAGGACTCCTCGCGGCCTTCATATTCCTGTTTGACCAGCCTACCGCCATATCGTCACTAATGCTTCTTACGGAAGCGCTGTATACGGTCTTCATCGCATTATTTATGTATCTATTTTTACGCTACCTGAAGGACCACAGCTC
Source organism: uncultured Planctomycetia bacterium (assembly GCA_964645565.1). Lineage (GTDB taxonomy): Bacteria > Omnitrophota > Gorgyraeia > JAHIPI01 > JAHIPI01 > BS750m-G14. The sequence continues at coordinate 1,369 of CAZYBX010000168.1, forward strand.
AAGCCGGCTTATATTTTCAGCACTGGTCCTGGCGATAGCTACATACATAAGGCCTGTAAGTTATTACCTGGGTATATTTCTCGCGGCAGGCGTCGTCTATGCCCTTTTCCGGAAAGACCCCAAAAAAGCGTTTATTCACGCCTTCACTCTTCTTATCGTATTCCATGCTGTATTGGGCATATGGCACTATAGGAATTACGTAAGGACCGGTAATGCCGATTTTACCGTGATAGACAACCACGATCTCCAGCACATGGGCCTGACGCATCACTACGCGAGGTATCGGGAGTCGGAAGATATCAAGACGTCCCCTTTTCTTTATTACGTCAACCAATCCGCCAGGTCGGCTATCCAGTTCTTCACGCTTCCGGGGACGTTCAAATGTCTTGGATCAAGGGTCCTGAAGGCCGCCTCCAAAATATTGGGGTACCCGTGGATGGCGTTCTGGATCATCGGCCTCCTTTACTGCGGATGGGATACGGTCCAGAAAAAGTTCTTGCTGTCGACGGTGCTATATTTCATGCTGGTCTCCGTACTTGTGACCGGCCTTTGCGTCGGAAGCAGGTTCAGGGTCCCGGTCATGCCGTTAATATCGATACTCGCGGCGAGCGGCTGGATAAGGCTGAGAGGGATTCTTTACTGGCGTCTCCGGCCGGGCTCCGGGCCGTGATAAGTGGTGCGGAAATAGAACGGTAGATCCGGAAACGCCTTGAGCCTGAATATGACCCAGAATGTATAATTACGCTGGTCTTTCACGCGGCAGGTGATCTCTCCCGTCCAGCAATGCAGGTCTTTTATCAGCGTGTACTGTTGTTCCTGGAATTGCTTTTCCTGTATCTCGTAACGTTCGTATATCTCAAAACCCCAGTGCTTTCTCCAGTCATTCTTGTTTATATGCTTTGTCCAGTATCCCGTAATTTGAGAATTCTCGTCTTTCTCATAACGATACCCTATGTCGAATATGTCGTCATCGGTCTTCCCCATGCGCATATCGGCGTTGAAGACATCAACTCTATTATCCCTTCTGTGGTAGATCGAGTCAAAATATATCGACATCCAGTCGTAAGGATATAGCTCGAGGTCGTATTTTATCGTGTCCGCAAGCTCAAAATCGTTGTCCTGCTCGTCTCTGACTATAAACTCGGTCTGGGCGATAAAGGTAGCGAGGTCTCTTGTCTCAAACCCGCCTGCCTCCGTGGTCCTCTTTGTCTGCAGCTTATGCTCCATGGTCAGCTCAAAGGCGTTTCTCATCTCTATATTATCGACCTCGTCGAATTGATGCAGCTGGTCATGCCTGACGCTCGGCGTCGGGATAAACGTATAGCGCACCTGCGGTATGATGAGATGCCTGAGCCTATGGATATCCAGATTCAGGAAATCCGTTTCAAAATCATAGATCTTATAAAAACGCGTATACAGGTCCACGCCCGCCTGGAATATATCCCGCATTATATCGTCATTGCCCTCGGCGTCCTCGGAGTAATACGTCTCCCTCGCGGCCACATAGGGATTGGCGTTTAAAAAACCGAACAGCTGAAACGGATAGAATATCTTGTTAAACGTATCTATCCTCAATGCATCATAATTGCCGGGCGGCGATGTGAATCGTCCCGTATCCCTTGCGTATTTTCTCTTCAGGTCGACGACGCTGGATTCGTTATTATAGTATAGATTAAGGTGGTCGAAGAGCTTTATGGACCTCAGATGCATTTTTGCTTCCGGCAGCCTTTCGACCTCGTCAAAAAACTCGTTTACCTTCTTCTCCACCAGATACGTGAAGGCATAATTATCCTTGGCGCTCGACAGCATCAAATACGTGCTCGGCTGGTTTTCCCTTTCATATTCCTCCTTGTAGAAATAGTCCTTGATAAACGCCTGGTCGCTCAATTTGTTGTACTCGCCGGCCATGACCGTGTTTTCGTCCACCTGCCATTTGTGCCTCAGCTGAACCCGCCATCTCTTGTCCGGCAATTGAGTTCCGAGCTCCTGGCTTTCGTCCGGCTCTTTATCGTCGGTATAATAGAACCTGAAATAACCCTTTCCGAATTTGCGCAATCCGTATTTGTAATCGACCCCCTCGCCGAAGCCTCTTCTCGACCTCCAGTCCAGGTGGACGTGCCCCTTTGAGTCGGGATGGAAATAATATCTCCATGCGGTCAGTAAATACGTGCCCCATTCATCGTTCCGGCCGGGCACTACATTCACCTGAGGAAGATTGTCCTCGAGGGGATGATTGTAATAAGGCACGTACATGACCGGGACGTCGCCCACGTAGAAAAAGACATGCCAGGCGGTGACCCTGTCACCTAAGTAGATCTTGATCGTCTTTGCTTCCAGCCGGTAATGCGGCTTATCAAACTCGCACGTCGTTACATAGCTGTCATTGAGTCTGAATACCTTATCATCCGTCTTTTCCATAGTCTC